>QKIO01000213.1 GCA_003251015.1 Bacteroidales bacterium | reverse complement strand
GGGATGATGCGGGTAAATTACTAACAGAAAAAAATGCAACTGGTAATGAGATTACATCACTTTTACCAACTGTTAAACCCACTAAAACAACTACTTATACTGTTAAAGCTGTCAATGGAAATAACTTAATTACCAACGGTGATTTTGAATTACCAATTACCGACTATACCTCATTTAGCAATTACACCTATGATTCCAGCCCTAATGGTGTTACTACAGGTGAGTTTGCCATAGGTACTGAGGCTAGGTTTCATAACTCTTGGTTTCTACCCACAAAAGATCATTTTGTTACTGGAGGTAAGTTTATGATTATAGATGGCGCCTCGGACCCAACAAAAGTAATATATAAAGCAATGAATATACCTGTTAAAAAAGGTGAGGAATATGCCTTTTCAGCATGGATTGCAAATATTCATAATACTTTTGATAGTCCCTTTGAGTTACAGTTTTATATTGATGGTAAACCTGCAGGAAATAAAATTATTGGATATAAAAATGCAGAGTGGTTTAAGTTTCATACCGTTTGGATGGCTACAAGTGATGCAACCATCATTATCGAACTACGCAATTCAAATACCTCACCTAAGGGTAACGACTTTGGTTTAGACAATCTTAGTTTCACTTCAGTATGTTCTGAAAACACAACAATTAAGGTTCATAAAAACCCTACCATAGATCCAATTGCTGATGTTTTTGTCTGTAAAGGAGCTAGCAAAACCATCTCCCCAAAAGTAATAGCTGGTGATGGTTTAATAAACCTTCATTTCTGGACTAACCCCAATTTGGTGTTGGAGGATGCTACAATTCAAAACCCAACGATATCGCCTTTGGCACCAGCTAATACCTATAAATTGGATTATAAGGTAACAGATGTTAATAAATGTTCGGCTACACAAAGCGTAAATCTTAAAGTGGAAACTGCAGTTGCAGGTAGTAATAATACAATCTATATCTGCCCTGAAGGGAGTTATACTTTACCTAGTGGTACTATCTCAGAAACTTATTCTTGGTCGGATCCAAGTAATGTAGTTATAAACTCAACACCTGCATTGGCTAAGTCAAAAGGAATATATACTTATACTGCCACTAATAGATCTAGTACTGCTGGTTGCACTAGTTCGGGTACCATCACTATTGAACATTTTACTTCTCCAGAACCCATTATCAATGGGGGAAATGCATTGGCTGAGGTTTGTCCTGGTGGAAGTGTACTGCTTGATGCAGGTCATTATCAAACGTATTTATGGGAGGATAACTCAAATTTACAAACGAAAGTGTTAAGCACGCTAGGGAAAGATAGTTATGTTAAAGTCACAGATGGAAATGGATGTTTGGGGACTTCTAACAAAGTCAAGCTATTTGAGAAGCAAAATCCCAAAATAGTATTATCTAAACAAGAAGTCTGTGAAGGTTACCCTTTAATAGTAAATAATAAAGTGACAGGAGGTTCTGGTATTATTAGTAAGCACATCTGGACAGGTGATATCACTATACTTGATAAGACTGATATTCAAGAGCCAACTGTACAAACTAAGATTGCACCTGGTTCGTATCTTTTAACTTATCAGGCAACCGACAAAAATAAATGTATCGCAACTGGAAATATGGAAGTGATTATTTTACCAAATACGGTTTTACCTAACTTAAATGAATCCATCTGTCCCGAAGGGAGTTATCTTTTACCTAAACCCTTGCTTTCAGGTCTTGTTTATGAATGGAAAGACTCAAATGGATCAAGTATTTCAACGGTTCCTAACGCAACTGTCAACATTCCAGATAAATATACTTATGCATTAAGCAGTAGTTTTGGTTCTAAATCATGCTCATCCATCGGTGAATTAAATTTAACTCATTATACATCACCTCAACCAACAATTAATGGTGGTGCTTCGAACGTTGAACTTTGTCCAGGCAAGTTTATCGTTTTAGATCCTGGAATTTACACCTCATATCAATGGAATGATGAAATTGCATTTGGCAAAAACAGGACTAAAACTGTAAATAATAGCGGTTTAAGATTTGTTACCGTATCAGATAAAAATGGGTGTGTTGGTACTTCTAACGTTGTGAATGTGATTGAGAAACCGAAACCAATATATGTTTTGAATCAAAATACGGCGTTATGTCCTTTTAAAACAATGAATTTAGATGCTCAAAGTGGTTTCTCTAGTTATAATTGGGAATTAAATGGCATTTCTATTTCAAACAATCAAAATTTAGCTGTATCTAATGAGGGTGTATATGTATCTAACGTAAACGATGGATGTTATGACCTAAGTAGCCCTGTAAACATTACAACCCCTATTACACCAACGTATAACTTAGTACAAGATGCCACAATTTGTCCAAATAATTTACACCGTTTAGATGCTTTGGAGGGGTTTGTTAGCTATAATTGGCTCTTCAATAACGTTACTATTTCTTCAACTCGTTATGCTGATATTTCTCAAGAAGGTATCTACACCATTCAGGTTAATGATGGTTGTTATTCATTGTCAGATCACGTTACAATCTCACATTTGAGAAAACCAACGTATACTTTACATCAAGACCAATCCATTTGTCCTCAAGAAGAATTGGAGTTAAATGCTGTAGGTAATTTCATTAGATATACCTGGAGTAAGGATGGAAATAAAATATCTGATCAACAAAACATTCATATAAACAGCTCAGGCATCTATCAATCAAGAGTATATGACGGATGTTATGAACTTTCATCTCCTGTAATTATTACGGAATATTCATCACCCTCTATCCAACAAATTAATAATTCAATTCCTGGTGAATTAAGCGTCAGTGCCACTAACGGGACGCCTCCCTATGAATATGCTCTACTTAGTTCGGATAATACTATTCCTAGTTTTGGAACTAAAAATCATTTTAAAGATCTAACTGGTGGGCTTTATTCTGTTATGGTGAAGGATGTCAATGGCTGCCACACGGAAATGCCTACCGATGTGAAAAATCTTGAATTAATAATTCCAAATTATTTTACACCTAATGGTGATGGTTACAACGATCGTTGGATGGTTGAAAATATTCAAAAATATCCAACAGCTAAGATTATTATCTACAATAGGTACGGTAGTATTCTTGCGCAATATACAGGCAAAGATCTAGGTTGGGATGGTACAAATAATGGGATTGAAATGCCAACTAGCTGTTATTGGTACACCATCCGAATTGATGACCAAAACATTATTTATAAAGGGGAAATTACTTTAAAAAGATAATTTGTAAAAAAAAAAAACAATGTTAGACTCACCCTAAAAATAAAATGCGCTTTTCTACAGACAATTTGTGTGCGAATGCCATTATATTAAAAAAAAGTTATACTATTCGTAAAGTTTAATTTATAAAAATATAGATTATGTACCTCCATTTTTATTAATAAATTAAAACAATATTTTCAAAAAGCTCTACCAAAATGGCCGTGGTAACAATGTTGTAAAACATATTTCAATTCTTTCCTAAAAATTGGTGGGTTTAACATGAGTATTGGTTAGTTTTTGGTGTAAAACGCAAATAATTAGATTCTTAAATAAGTTGATGAAGAAGATTTTTTATATCTTGCTTGAGATGATTTAATTTTTCTGACTTATAAACCGTTAATGTTTTAATGAAATTTAAGACTTTGTTTTAAAAAAAGTCTAAACATTTATAAAAATTAGATTGTTTGTAAGTGAGTATTTAGATTTGGTATAAATAAACATTGAAAGTATATTTGCCACATCTTAATTTAGATTTAATAAAAATAAGCTATATGTCAACATTTGAAATACTTATGCCTAAAATGGGCGAGAGTGTTGAAGAAGCAACCATCACAAAATGGTTTGTTTCTGAAGGAGATACGATTCAAGAAGATGATGTTCTTCTAGAGATTGCTACTGATAAGGTAGATTCTGAAATTCCTTCGCCGGTAGCCGGTAAGGTTAAAAAGATTTTTTATAAAGTAGATGATGTGGTAGCTGTAGGTTTACCTGTTGCTATTATCGAAATGGAAGGTACCGAAGACGACTCATCTAGCTCTACCGATACAGTGGTTGAACAGAAAAAGGATGTGGCTTCTGCTGCTACTTCTACGGAGCATTCTGCTAATATCAATAAAGAATCTGATCGCTTTTATTCACCATTAGTGCGTAGTATGGCTAAAGCAGAAGGCATTAGCGATCAAGTATTGGAAACCATCGAAGGAACTGGTAAAGACGGACGCTTGACAAAGGCTGATATGACGGCTTTTCTTGAAAATAAAGGTTCTGCTAAAGCGGTAGCTAGAGTCGAGACAACTCCAGAAAAAGTTGTTACAACACCTAAACCAGCGCCAACGCCTGCTTCGGTATCATTATCTGCCGGTGACGATATTGTTGAAATGGATCGCATGCGTAAGCTTATTGCCGACCATATGGTGATGTCTAAACAGGTTTCACCACACGTAACAAGTATTGTAGAAACGGATGTAACCAATATTGTACTTTGGAGAAATAAAGTGAAAGATGCGTTTACAAAGAAACATGGGGTGAAAATTACTTACATGCCAATCTTTACAGAGGCTATTGCGCGAGCGTTACGTGATTTCCCTGGTGTTAATGCGTCTGTTAATGGCACACAAATAATCCTAAGAAAAAATGTAAATATTGGTATGGCTGTGGCCTTGCCATCGGGTAATTTAATTGTACCAGTTATCAAACAGGCTGACCAAAAGAATTTGGTAGGTTTAAGTGGCGATATTAACCGTTTGGCTAATTTGGCTCGCGAAAATAAGTTATCTCCTGATGATATTCAAGGTGGCACTTTCACGGTTACTAATTTTGGTTCTTTTCATAATATTATTGGTACGCCTATTATCAATCAACCACAGGTGGCAATTCTAGCAACGGGCTCTATTGAGAAGAAACCAGCTGTTATTGAAACACCAACGGGTGATGTAATTGGCATTCGCCATAAGATGTTCCTATCCTTATCCTATGATCACCGTGTGGTGGATGGTGCTTTGGGTGGGGGCTTCCTTAAACGTGTGTCTGATTATTTAGAGGCTTTTGATATTAACAGAGAATTTTAAGTACTGATTTAAACGATTTTAAGATGAACGAATATCCTAAGATATATTCTATAAATAACACCGATAAGGAGACTTTACTCAAGTGGTATCGTCTGCTTATATTGGGACGCACACTGGACGAAAAAGCACCTAACTATCTTAAGCAAGCTATTGGCTGGTCGTATCATGCACCAGCAGCTGGACATGATGGTATTCAATTAGCTATTGGTCAGGTTTTTGAACGTGCTACCGACCATTTATTTCCTTACTACCGCGATTTAGTCACTAATATCTCAGCTGGTTTAACGGCTGAGGAGATTATTTATAACGGTATTTCAAGAGATGCAGATGTGGCTGGTGGCGGTCGTCATATGTCTAACCATTTTGCTAAACCAGAATGGAACATACATAATGTGTCTTCGTGCACAGGTAACCATACTTTACATGCGGTTGGTGTGGCTAGAGCCATCAAAAAATATAAATCTAATGGGGTAGCCTTTAGTTCTCAAGGGGAGTCTTCTGTTTCGGAAGGTTATGTTTATGAGGCTATTAATGGTGCTTCTAATGAGCAATTACCTGTTGTTTTTGTTTTTCAGGATAATGGCTATGGTATTTCTGTGCCTAAAAAGGATCAAACTGCCAACCGTAAAGTAGCTAAGAATTTCGAGGGTTTTAAACACTTAAAGATTTTTTACTGTAATGGTAAAGATGTGTTTGACTCAATGAACGCCATGACTGAGGCCGTTAGATATGCTCGTGAGGAGAATAAGCCAGCTATTGTACATGCCAACTGTGTACGTATTCATTCGCATAGTAATTCAGATCGTCACGATTTGTATCGCGACGATAACGAACTTGGTTATGTGTTAGAATATGATCCATTAGCTAAGTACCGTCGTTTATTAACTCGTTATGAGCGGGTTACCGAAAAGGAATTAAAGGATATTGAAGATTTGGTGGCCGAAGAGGTGAAAGAAGCGCACCGAAAGGGTCTTTCAGCTCCTCAGCCTTCTGCTGATTCGATATTTGATTTTGTATTACCTGAAGCTTATAAGGCTGAAAAATATCCAGATGGAACACATCAATTCGAGGGCGAACCAAAGAAATTTATCCAAGGATTAAACGAAACGTTAAAAGCTGAATTTCATCATAACCCAGATACTTTTCTCTGGGGACAAGATATTGCCAATAAAGACAAAGGGGGCATTTTTAATGTTTCTAAAGGTTTACAGCAAGAATTTGGTAAGGAACGTGTGTTTAATGCACCTATTGCTGAGGATTATATTATGGGAACGGCCAATGGAATGGTTCGTTTTGATAAAAAAATTAGAGTGGTGGTGGAAGGTGCTGAATTTGCCGACTACTTCTGGCCAGCCATGGAGCAGTTTGTGGAAACAACGCATGAATATTGGAGAACAAAAGGGCAGTTTTCTCCTAATATCACCGTTCGTTTAGCCTCTGGTGGTTATATTGGGGGTGGTCTTTATCATTCACAAAACATTGAAGCTGCTTTAACTACTTTTCCGGGTGTGCGAATTGTGTATCCGTCCTTTGCTGATGATGCTGCGGGCTTGTTACGTACTTGTATGCGTTCTGAGGGTATGACTGTGTTTATGGAGCCTAAAGCGCTGTATAATGCTCCTAAAGCCGCTACACCTATTCCTGATGATTTTGAGGTTCCTTTTGGTAAGGCACGCATTCGTAAGGTAGGTAGTGACATGACGGTTATTACTTATGGCAATACCACTCATATGTGTTTAGAAGTAGCTGAAATTCTTGAAAAAGAGGGGCTTGCTAATATTGAGGTCATTGACTTACGTTCTCTTATTCCTCTGGATAAAGAAGCAATTCTAACTTCGGTAAAGAAAACCTCTCGTGTGCTTGTTGTGCATGAAGATAAGGTATTTGCTGGTTTTGGTGGCGAGATTTCGGCTATCATTAATAGTGAAGCGTTTGAGTTTTTAGATGCTCCAGTGAAACGTGTTGGATCTACCTTTACACCGGTTGGTTTTAACCGTATTTTGGAGGCGGCTACTTTACCTAGTACAGCCAAGATATTAGAGGCTGCCAAAGAATTATTGTTGTACTAACGAATGATGATTATGAAAGATATTGGTATATTTTATAGTTTTAGATCAGTTAAAACTGGTCAACAGGTTAAGAAAATAAGTAAACAACTGGGAGCTGATCAGATCAAATTAATGGATATTGATGTGGCTACTAAAGCTGATTTCTTACAGTTTACAAATTATATCTTAGCGGTTCCTACTTGGTTTGATGGTGAATTACCTAATTACTGGGATGAGTTTTTACCGTCCATCGAAAAGGAGGATCTAAAGGGTAAAAACATAGCTATCTTTGGAGGTGGCGATCAGAAAGGTTATCCTGAGAATTTTGTAGATGGAATTGGCTTAATGGCTTCTATTTTAGAGGCTAAAAATGCAACTATTGTTGGGTTTACCTCAACCGAGGGTTATACGTTCGAACAGAGTAGAGCTCAAAGGGGTAATCAATTGGTAGGGTTAGCATTGGACATTGAAAACCAGGCTGCTCTAATTGATGAGCGAATTAAAAATTGGGTTGAGTCCTTAAAAAAGGAGTTTAAATAGTATTAATTGAGGTTATATTATGAGGCTGTCTAAAAAGTTTAGGCAGCCTCTTTTTTTCTTGTTAAAAATTTGCATATGTAATTGATATTTAGTATTTTAATGCCATAAAAGTGTATTTATGGCCAAGGTTACATTTAAAGAAATTCCAGGCGCTGAGCCATCTTT
>QKIO01000052.1 GCA_003251015.1 Bacteroidales bacterium | reverse complement strand
AGGGTACCGTTGAGGTAACTTTCAATAAGAAACTCGGGTGATTCTATCGAGATGCCCACAAATAAATTTATTTTATTAGCGGCAAATAATGAGATGATGCGTTTGTCAACACGGTAGGTTATGATATCGGTAATACCTTGTTCGTATGCCCAAATGGGTAAATATTCTACATCTTTATTAATAGGCACGGTCAGTTCATTACTTTTTATCACTTTACCATCCACCTCAAATAACTCATAGTGGTTACACTGTCCGAAATGTTCACTCAATTTACCTTTTACAATGGGTATGGCTATACGTTTCATGAGTTATTGTTTTAGTGTTGTTTGGCAATTTAGCTTATAAAAGTTAAGTCTTTAAAACCAACATTACAAAGATAAAGGCTATTCATGGGTGATGAAATGAAAGGCCGACGTATGCTAACCTGTTTTAAGCTGTTATATCATAGCTATTTTACTATTGGATGATAGGCATAGGTATATCCAAAAAACGAAAGTCTTGATTAGTATTTATTAATGAAATACAACAGCACTTAGGATTTAGCTTTGAAGATTTTATCCCTTGGTTACTTTTGCTAGTTTTGTAAGGTAAAACCATACTTGTTATGTCAGACAATCAGCTCTTAGATGGTGAGGAATTATCACCTAGCTCAGACCTATTATCCAAAGAGGAACACTACCTATTAAATGTAAATAAGAAACGCCTTACTTACCAGCATGGCGAGAACTTATTTAAGCAAGGTGCTTTTGCGCCGTATGTGATGTATATAATAGATGGGCTGGTGAAAGTGTATCTACAAACAGGCCCTGACAAACAGATAAACATACGTTTAGCACGTGCAGGTGATTACTTAGCATTCTCCACTGTTTTTGAACAGAGTGTGTACAGTTATTCAACGGTGGCACTTAAGAACAGTACGGTTTGTATGATTGATAAAAAATCGTTGAGTGAAGTGTTGCTTACCAATCCAGAATTTGCCATGCGTATAACTTCTCGCAATGCCAACCATCAATTACAATTATTAGAAATCATCAAAAACATATCCTACAAACAAATGCGCGGTAAGCTGGCTTCTGCACTTATCTATCTATCGACCGATGCGTTTTTGCAAGAAGAGGTATTTCAATATTTAACACGTCACGACATAGCCGATTTTGCAGCGATCTCAACAGAGAGCGCCATTAAGTTTTTGAAGGAGTTTGAGAAAGAAGGCATCATAGCCTTAGATGGAAAGAATATTACCATTGTAGATGCCAAAAAATTAACCATTTTATCCGAACACGGATAGTCTTCGATAAAGATTGCTTATCAATGTGGATAAAACCTTTATTTGCGGTTTCAAAAACCACTTTGATTTCACACTCATAAATAGACTCTTCTTAATTTAATTATTTGATGCTAGTTCTTAAAGAGGTAATTTTGGCTCATGCAACGAAGGGTTTTAAATTGAGATTAACTGTTTCGTGTTTAACAATACATCAATCATAAGTTTATGATAGAGGACGATAAAAAGCAACATCGCAGTGAAAAAACAGAATTACACCCACGTAACAAACACCGCGATCGTTATGACTTCAAAGCACTGACCGCTATTTATGCCGATCTAAAACCGTTTGTTCACAATAATGCCTATAACGATACATCCATCGATTTTTCGGATGCTCAAGCGGTATTGGCATTAAACAAAGCCTTATTAAAACTCTATTACGACATTGATAACTACACCTTACCAGAAGGTTTTTTGTGTGCACCAGTACCTGGCAGAGCCGATTATGTGCATTATGCTGCAGATGTATTAGCCACAAGTAACAATGGGGTTTTGCCCGCAGGTTCCCATATTAAGTGTTTAGATGTTGGGGTAGGTGCCAATTGTATTTATCCTATTATTGGTATCAAAGAATACGGATGGTCGTTTGTGGGGTGTGATGTGGAACCTATTGCTTTGGAGAATGCCAACCTACTGAAGTCCTCTCATCCAAATTTAGCATCTCATCTCGACCTTCGTTTACAAACCAATAACAGAAAATTATTTACTGATGTGATAACCGAAGGTGAGTTATTTGATTTAACGATTTGTAATCCGCCGTTTCATGCCACAAAACAAGACGCTGCTAAAGGTAATATTCGTAAAATAAGTAGCTTGAGAGGTGAGCGTAAGCATGCTGTTGAATTAAATTTTGGAGGTCAAAGTAATGAATTGCATTATCCTGGTGGTGAAGAGAAATTTGTGAAACGGATGATAACTGAAAGTAAATTATATGCTAAGCAATGCTTTTGGTTCACCACGTTAATATCGAAGAAAGATAGTTTACAAAACGTTTATAAAATGCTTAAAAAAGTGGAGTCCGCAGAGGTTAAAACCATCACCATGAGCCAGGGCACTAAGGTAAGTCGGTTTGTGGCATGGACTTTCCTTGATGCTGACCAACAGGTAGAATGGGTGCAACGATGGAAAACTGAATAGAAAAACATCCAATTCTTGATGAACAAAACCCACGATCAAACGCTTTATAATACATACTAAAGTAGGCATCATGAAATCAATCATCTATCTATTTATCCTAACACTAAGCACTATTGCCATGAGTCAAACAAAAAGTACTACAAAATACAATACGCTTAATGAATTAGAAAAACGAGTGATATTAAACAAAGGGACTGAACAACCCTTTACAGGCGAGTATTATAACAATACTAAAAAAGGGACTTACAACTGTAAGCAATGTAACGCCTTACTATATAAGTCAGATGACAAGTTTGATGCCCATTGCGGCTGGCCTAGTTTTGACGATGAAATAGAAGGGGCGGTAAAAAGAGTACCTGATAGAGATGGACAAAGAACCGAGATTGTATGTTCCAATTGCAACGGCCATTTAGGTCATGTATTTTTGGGAGAACAACTTACTGATAAGAACACGCGTCACTGTGTAAATTCTATATCACTTATTTTTGTTCCATCCACCAAATAATTACACCGACATTTTATAGGTTAACGACGAGTTACAGCAAGGCAAAGAATCTGAGTTGGAAGATTGACATAATTTGACAAACGGACATGATTGAGGTAGATGGTCACACATCTCAACGTCGACGTAATCAAACTGATTAGGATAAACTCGCTCGGCAGAATACGAACGTAACATGCTATATTTAACCTCATTGGATACGCCATCCACAAACAAAGCCTGCAATCCATATACTTGCCATAAATCGAGCAGATGATGTACTAATTCATCCACTTCTGTTTTGGTTAGGTATTCGAGTTGTGGAAACATAAATATTTCAACGCCCATAAGGTCAGAAATACGAATACCTTCCTCCTCTGTACCATCATCTCCAGAAACATCACAACCATCACCCTCAGCCTTTTCAAAATAGGCTGCCATATTCTGCTTAGCCATCAACTTTGCCTGACCTATATCTTCCAGTAGATGTTCGAGATACCTTTTCATGGGCTTTAATTATTAAAAATGCTCCATTAGAATTTGAAACATGGATCTTCTACGCTATATGTTAGATAACGTTTACTATTTTAAGGTTTTTTTAATTATTTCTTTAATAATTACCAGATACAGACTAACAACACTAGCGAAATGGTAGAAATTAGAAATACACTTTTATCTTTACACCTTAAATTAACACACTACTTACTGTTTAAAAAATGGATGTAAATTTATTTATCCCCTGTTTTATAGATCAGATGTTTCCTGAAACAGGTTGGAGCACAGTAGCGCTTCTTGAAAAGGCAGGATGCATGGTTCATTACAATCCTCAACAAACGTGCTGCGGCCAAGCTCAATACAACAGTGGCCTAATGGGTAGCACCAAAAAGATGGCACTTAAATTCATTAAAGACTATCCCGAAAACTATCCAATAGTCACACCTTCGGCATCGTGTGCCGCATATGTAAGAAAGCATTACGCCCAATTATTACAGGATGAACCTAACTTACAACACGAGGTCGAACGCCTAAAAAACACTACGTTTGAATTAACAGATTTTTTGGTAAACCAGTTAAAAATCACAGATTTTGGCACTCAGTTTCCACATAAAATTACTTATCATGACGCCTGTTCTGCTCTTAGGGATTATGGTTTGAAGGATGAGCCCCGCACCTTACTTAGAAATGTACAAGGCTTAGAACTGGAAGAAATGGCCAAGCGTGATGAGTGTTGTGGTTTTGGAGGCACATTTATGGTAAAGTATGCCCCCATCTCCACCGCTATGGTAGAACAAAAAGTACAAAACGCATTAAACACAAAAGCCAAATACATAGTATCCACCGAAGCATCGTGTTTACTGAATATACAAAGTTACATTAACAAACAAAACCTACCCATAAAAACCATTCACATAGCCGATTTGTTAGCTAGTGGCTTGTCAAAATAGGCTTAATGCATCTGTAAGGAGTGTAATTTCTTATACACACCATCTTGAGCAAGTAACTCTACATGTGAGCCTTGCTCAACAATTTCACCTTCGTGAAATACACAAATCAAATCGGCATTACGTACCGTTGACAAGCGGTGAGCGATAACGAGAGTGGTTCTATTCTGCATTAATTTTTCTAAGGCATCTTGCACCAAACGTTCAGACTCGGTATCCAAAGCCGAAGTAGCTTCATCAAGAATCAGAATATCAGGATTCTTTAACACTGCACGTGCAATACTAACACGCTGACGCTGACCGCCCGAGAGCTTACCGCCTCTATCACCAACCAAAGTATAGTATCCATCTTCTGTGGCCGAAATAAAGTCGTGAGCATTGGCTACACGTGCTGCATTTTCAACTTGTTCGAGAGTGGCATTTTCAACGCCAAAGGCAATATTATTAAAAAACGAATCATTAAAAAGAATGGCTTCTTGATTTACATTACCCATTAATGCGCGTAAATCATGTACTTTTACGCTTCGAATATCCTTGCCATCGATGGCGATACTGCCTTGTTGGATGTCATGAAAACGAGGTAATAAATCTACAAATGTCGTCTTTCCACTGCCCGACTGCCCTACCAAAGCTACCATTTTACCTTTACCGATGGTTAACGACACATTTCTCAAGACTTTAACCTCATTATAGGCAAAAGAAACATCCTTATACTCAATATGATGTTCGATATGATTGAGTGATAAAGCCCCGTCTTGTTCATATATTTTATTGTCGGCCAAAAGTATGGCATCGATACGTTCCATAGCAGCTAATCCTTTTTGAATGCTAAAGAAGGCAGACGAAAAGGCTTTGGCTGGATTGATGATTTGATAAAACATACCAATAAAAGCGAGGAAAGTAGCCCCTGTTAAACCCGATCCATCTGAAGTGATAAGTGATGCCCCAAACCAAACCACTAAAACCATCACAACGGTACCCAAAAATTCACTCACTGGATGAGCCATCACAAATCGACGTTGAAGATGGTTTTGAATGACACGGTAATTCTCTGCTTCATCAGAAAAACGAGTAGTCATCTTTTTCTCTGCATTAAAGGCCTTAATGATGCGTAGTCCACCTAAAGATTCTTCAATTATACCTAACAGATCACCCATTTTACTCTGCACCTTGCCAGATTTGAGCTTCAGCGACTTGCCTGTTTGGCCAATTATCCAACCAGCGATGGGTAACATCACAAACACAAAAAGAGTTAACTTCACGCTCAATACAGCCATCCACCCCACAGAAACTAAAATAATGAGAGGGTTTTTGAAAAACATATCGATGGACGACATAATAGAATTCTCAACCTCAGATACATCACCAGTAGCACGTGCCATCACATCACCCTTTCGTTCATCAGAGTAAAAAGAAAGAGGCAAGGCCATTAGTTTACTAAAAATCTGATTACGAATATCTCGCACCACCCCATTACGTATGCCCACAATTTCGAACGACGCTAAGAAAGCAAACCCCACTTTTAAAAGGGTTGTCACCAACATCAAGGCACCAATAAATGGAATAACTAGCGCAACACCATACTCATTTTTGACCAGGGTCACGTAAAAATACAAGTTATTAGCCAGTGCTTCTTTGGTTAAGGCCCAAGGCAATAAATGCAGCACCTCACTACTCGAATCGAATAACACATTTAGAATAGGAATCATAAAAACCATCGCCAGACCCGAAAAAAAGGCTGACAGCAGATTATAGATAACACTCATTATAAGATTTCGACGGTAAGGAGGCAAGAAACGCTGAAGAACAACAATGAATTCTTTCATGTAATTAATATGTTATATAGTAGAAAATAATTGGATTAAAAAACCCAACTCAATTGTATAAAATAGGCTGTAACAAAGTACAGCCTATTCATTATTTTTTACATTAAACCCCTGTGTAAGTATGGGGTGTGATGGCTCTCAACTCTTCTTTTATTGATTCAGAAACTTCTAAACCATTAATAAAAGCAGCCATGCTTTTAGCATTAATCGCTTCGTTGGTACGCGTTAACTCTTTTAATGCCTCGTAAGGATTAGGATACGCTTCGCGACGTAAGATGGTTTGAATTCCTTCAGCAACAACAGCCCAGTTGTCGTCCAAATCTTTCACAATAGCAGCTTCATTAAGCAATATTTTACCCAATCCTTTTTGCAACGATTTAATGGCAATGATGGTATGTCCAATAGGCACCCCAATATTACGTAAGACCGTAGAATCGGTTAAATCGCGTTGTAAACGAGATACTGGTAACTTTTCTGCCATGTGAGAGAATAGGGCATTTGCTACGCCAATATTACCTTCTGCATTTTCGTAATCAATAGGATTAACTTTATGAGGCATAGCACTAGAACCGATTTCACCCTTTTTAATTTTTTGCTTAAAATAATTCATCATGATATAAGTCCAGAAATCACGCGATAAATCCAACAATATCACATTGATACGTTTGAAATTATCAAAGATAGCTGCCATATTATCATAATTAGATATTTGCGTGGTATACTGCTCTCTATCTAATTTTAGGGTGTTATTTACAAAATCGTTTCCAAAAGCAACCCAATCAATATTTGGATAAGCAACCATGTGCGCGTTGAAGTTACCCGTAGCACCACCAAATTTAGCGGAACAAGGAACGCCTTTTAATAACGCCAACTGCTTATTTAAACGCTCAACAAATACTTTTAATTCTTTACCCAAACGAGTTGGAGAAGCTGGTTGTCCGTGCGTTTTAGCCAACATAGGAATATCTTTCCACTCGGTAGCCAACTCATCCAATTGTTGAATTAATTCTTCCAATAAAGGATAATACACGTCGTGCACTGCATCACGCAAAGAATAAGGGATAGCCGTATTGTTAATATCTTGAGAAGTTAATCCAAAATGAATAAACTCTTTGTATTGAGCTAAACCCAAAACATCAAATTTTTCTTTGATAAAATATTCAACCGCTTTCACATCGTGATTGGTTACAGCCTCAATATCTTTCACTTTTTCAGCATCTTCCAACTGAAAGTTAAGGTAGATATTACGCAAATCACTATAAACAGCTTTATTAATAGTTTTTAACTGAGGTAAAGGTTGCTCACACAACGAGATAAAGTATTCAACTTCTACCAATACACGGTAACGTATTAGCGCATATTCCGAAAAATAAAGAGCTAAACCATCTACTTTAGATCTGTATCTGCCATCAACCGGCGAAATAGCCGTTAATAAATGAATATCCATTATTTAAGTAGTAATTTTACTTGATTGCACAGAAAGATGAATCTTTAAAGTAAAAAATAGTCTTAAAACGTACGATTTGTAACGCATCACCAAAAAGTAAAATTTCAATAGTAAGCACCAATCAATTTAAAAACCTAAAATACATAACCTACAGTATAGCAATCAATTACCTTAAAACAAGTCCAGCAACAAGGCTTAATAAATAACAATCAGCTATTTAAAGCCATTTTAAATAAGAAAATAAGCAAATTAAAAACACAAATAACCAACGCCAATTTAAAACTTATGTTAACCGACTGGTTGTTTGTAATAGTCGAACCAAACAAAAATTATCAATCAACACTACCACTCAACTAGATAATAAGAAAAATATTCTAAGACCTACTTAACATAGAATCAATATAGAGAAATATTTCTCTAATTTTAGCTTTTTTAACACTTTTATAAGGCACATCTCAAACGATCTATATACTTTTAAGCGCTCAAAATTGGCACCACCGAGCATACGTGTAATATTCAAATGATGTAATTTTATGAAAGTATCTGAAAAGATCGACCTTTTAAAAAAAAGAAGGGAAGAAATCCTAAAGATGGGAGGAGACGACCGTGTTGCTAAGCAGCATGACAAAGGAAAACTGTCAGCACGTGAACGACTGGATCTGTTATTTGATGCAGGGACATTTCGTGAAGTAGACATGTTTGTGGAGCATCGTTCTACAAACTTTGGCATGGAAACAGTAGAAGTTGCTTCAGACGGCGTAATAGTTGGACATGGTAAGGTACATGGGCGCGTTGTCTATGCTTACTCGCAGGATTTTACATCGCGTGGTGGTTCATTAGGAGAAATGCATGCAGCAAAGATCTGCAAAATCATGGATTTAGCCATTAAATCTGGCGCTCCTGTAGTGGGGTTAAATGATTCTGGAGGTGCTCGTGTGGAAGAAGGTGTTGATGCCTTAAAAGGTTATGGTGAGATATTTATGCGTAACTCACGTGCTTCTGGCGTGATACCTCAAATTTCGGCCATCTTAGGGCCTTGTGCAGGTGGCGCTGTTTACTCGCCAGCCATGACTGATTTTGTATTTATGGTAAAAAAACAAAGTCACATGTTTATCACCAGTCCGTATGTTATTAAAACAGTTACTGGTGAAGAAACTACTTTTGAAGAATTGGGTGGTGCGATGGTACACAATAGCAAAAGTGGTAATGCCCATTTTGCTTGTGAGAGTGATGCTCACACCATACAAATGATTAAAGAATTATTAGAGTTTCTTCCAAATAACAACATGGAAGAAGCACCTCAAATACCAATGGGTGATGATGCTTCACGTTTATGCTTAGACCTAGACACCATCATTCCCGACAATAGCAAAATGGCCTACGACATGAGAGACGTCATCCATTCAGTAATGGATCATGGCGACTTTTTTGAAGTACACGAACATTTTGCTCAGAATGCCATTGTTGGTTTTGCACGATTAAACAATCGTTCGGTTGGTATTATTGCCAATCAACCAATGGTACAAGCGGGCTGTTTAGATATTGATGCATCAGATAAAATAAGTCGTTTTGTACGTACTTGTGATGCGTTTAACATTCCGATGATCACCTTTGTGGATGTACCAGGTTATCTTCCTGGCCTACAACAAGAGTGGGATGGTATTATTCGCCACGGAGCTAAGTTGTTATGGAGTTATGCTGAAGCAACCGTTCCTAAATTTACAGTAGTTACTCGTAAAGATTATGGTGGTTCTTACCTAGCCATGTGTTCAAAACCATTAGGTGCCGACATGGTATTTGCTTGGCCAACAGCAGAAATAGCTGTAATGGGTGCTAAAGGCGCTGTGGAGGTTATCTCTAGTTATCGCTCAGAAATTGCTGCCGCCACAGACAAAAAAGCTAAAACAGAAGAAAAAATCAGCGAATACGAAGATGCTTTTAATGTACCTTATTTAGCTGCCAAAAGAGGTTATATTGATGACATCATATTACCTTCTGAAACACGCATTAGGTTGATTGATGCCTTAGAAGCTCTGTGTACCAAAACAGAAATATTGCCTCCTAAGAAACACGGAAACATACCTTTATAAGTAAGAGCTCTATGACACATCGAGAAAAGAAAATGAAAGCTATATTTGCAGCCATTGCTTTGTACTTAGAACAAGAAGCAGCTCAAGAAGAACCAGTTAATATGACAAGCAACTGGGCTGACATGGGGAAGACTATGATCATGAGCAACAGAACCATGGTGCAACGTAAAGGTCGAATGTTACGCAATAGAGCCTAAAAAAAAGTTACTATTTATTGAGACAACACCAACAAGATGTTAGCTCTATTTTTGATAAGAAAATATTTAGTCAGATGAAATACGATAATCACGGAGCCCTAGAGATGGCTCAAATACAATATAGTGCAGACAGGCCTAAGGCCTCTAACCCAATTAAAATTCAAGATTGCAGTCTTCGTGACGGCCATCAATCATTATTTGCTACTCGCGGACGTACCGAAGACATGCTTCCTGTAGCTGAAATGATGGACGAAGTAGGATTTCACTCTATAGAAACATGGGGTGGAGCTACCTTCGACACCATGCACCGTTATTTAGGTGAAGATCCTTGGGAGCGCCTTCGCAGCCTGAAAAAGGTGATGCCTAAAACACCATTTTCAATGTTATTGCGTGGTCAAAACCTTGTAGGATACCGCAATTACGCCGATGATGTGGTAAAAGCCTTTGTGCAACGCTGTGTAGACAATGGCATGGATATCTTCCGTTGTTTTGATGCACTAAATGACTACCGTAACTTCGAAACAGCAGCTAAAGTTATTAAAAGCAATGGCAAGCATTTTCAAGGTGTGGTTTGTTATACACTGACTGAACCGCGCTTAGGAGGTGAAGTTTATAACATGGAATACTATGTTAATAAGGCCAAGGAGTTAGTGGATTTTGGTGTAGATTCTATCTGTATAAAAGATATGGCTGGTTTAATTGCACCTTATGACATCTATAACTTAGTGCGTGAAATTAAATCATTCACTAATGTACCACTTAACCTACATACGCATTTTACATCAGGAATGGGTGATTTGGCTATTTTTAAAGCCATTGAAGCAGGGGTTGACATTGTAGACACTTGCATGTCGCCATACGCGTACCGTACTTCTCATGCGGCTGTTGAGCCTATCGTAATGTCCTTATTAGGAACCAATAGAGATTCTGGTTTTGACATTAAAAAACTAACGGCCATCAATGAGGTGATGGAAAAATCCATCCCTAAATACAAACACTTAGATAATAGTCCTAAACATTCAATTATCGACATCAACGTGATTCTTCACCAAACACCAGGTGGTATGTTATCTAACTTGGTAAACCAATTAAAGGCCATGAATGCCTTGGATAAATTGGATGAAGTATTCCGTTTATTGCCAAAGGTTCGTAAAGATTTAGGTCAGATTCCATTGGTTACTCCTACGAGTCAGATTGTTGGTGTGCAAACAGTAAATAACGTACTGTTTGATACTTACGAAGGTGAATACGCTCAAATCACCGAGCAAGTAAAAGACCTTTGTTATGGTTTATATGGTAAAACCACTCACGAAATAAACCCTGAAGTGCGCAAAAAAGCACTTAAAGACTATCCTCGCGGTGAGAAGCCTATTACCTGTCGTCCAGGAAGTATCCTAGAGCCAGAAATGGAAGCTGTTAAAGAAGATGCTAAAGGGCTTGCAAAAGATATTGATGACGAATTGATTGTTGCTTTATACCCTGTGACTGGTAAACGTTTCTTGAAATGGAAATACGGCTTAGCTGAAATTCCTGAGGACGTGAAAGCCAAAACCATGGAGCAAGTTGAAAAAGAAAACGAACTCGTTAGAAAAGCATTAGCTGGTGAGTTAACTTCAAAAGGAGCTCGTACTGGTGGCAACACAAGAGAGTTGGAAGTAACGGTAGATGGTGAGACATTTAAAGTTGAAATCAACGATCCTAACGGCACTCAGATCAGAGGAAAACGAGTTAAAGAAGATAAAATAAAAGAGGTAGAAGCTAACGGTAGCTTAAGCGCTCCTATTCCAGGAATGGTTGTTGAGTTCAAGAAAAAAGTAGGTGATGGCGTTTGTGCTGGTGAAACAGTAGTCGTGTTAGAAGCGATGAAAATGATGAATAACCTTGTTTCTACAGTAACAGGTAAGGTTACAGAGATTAGATTTGCATCAGGCGACTCCGTAACAAAAGGTGACGTTTTAATGGTGATTGAGCCAGAAGCTTAATTAGCATAACACATATAAATAACAAAGGCAAACCATTGGTTTGCCTTTGTTGTTTA
>QKIO01000099.1 GCA_003251015.1 Bacteroidales bacterium | reverse complement strand
AAAGAAACAGCAGAGTCGGGGGCTTATATCCACTTTATCTCATCACCAACCTTTATGGTTGTGTTGGGTTGATGTATTACATTCATACCAAACATCACCTTTCCATCTTGCAAACGGTAGGTTGATAATGTACGTAAGGGCTCAACGCCTTTTTGAGCCGTTGATGGATTGATAGTTGTTATCACACAGCGCGAACATGGCTTTACGCCTTTAAAAACGGCACTGCCTATAGAAAACTTCCGTTTTTGATCTTCGAGATGTGGTTCGCCCCCTTCAAACACTAGGTTGGGTCTAAAACGTTGCATCGTTAATGGCTCATCTAGTTTCGAATTGAGGTGATCAAGCGATGCTTGTCCTATGATTAATAAGGGAAACCCATCACTAAAAGCCGTTACCGTTCCTAATTCTGCGTACTGCGTGTTGACCTGTCGCTTTGTTTCCAATGGCATTTTTACAAGATGCACCGATTCGCCCAATACTTGACTAAATGCGTTGTCTATTTCTGGGGCTATGATTTGAGCTTCGCATTGATCATCCCAAACTTGCACGTTCATTTTTAGGGTTGATGAGGACTCAATGGGTATTACCACCTTAAAATCTTTGTTTTTTTGATGGGTAACCGTTAATCTTGTGGCATCGCATAAAGAGGCGTTTTTTCGTTGGGTGACAAATAATCCATTGTCGTCCACTAACATCCAACGTCTATCATTCTCTAATCCAAAACAATCTAAGTTTGAGTGTTGTATCGCAATGCCTTCAAGCGACTTAATGGGGTAGATGTAGATGTGGGTGAGGTGCATCATCATGATTTGTTTGGTCTAAAGATAGTTGATCTTGTAAATACAACCAAGAAGGGATAATCTGAAGTAACACCAGTTTTAAAAAAAAAAGCTGTTCTCATTTCTGAAAACAGCTCCTTATTAATTATTTTTGAGGTTATTGTTTAACCGTTTTTAAAGGGAAATACCATTGTGTTTTGTCACTAGGATTACCTATTAATGGAATTTCTCTGGCATCACGTTTAGCATTGGCTTCGCCCACTTTCTCTAAACGAATTAGGTCTAACCAATAGTTTCCACCTATCTCACCCACAAACTCACACGAACGTTCTTTTACGATGGCATCTACAATAGCCTCTTTGCTCGTTAGGGTGGTGCTTGAGTAATCAGTTTTTACATCTTCCACTTTCCAGAAATTAGGCGTTAATTTTTTAACGTCATCCTTTTTGATTAGGCCATTTGCATAAGCTCTGCGCTTTACCATGTTTAGGTACTCAATAGCAGAGGCATTGTCGCCTGTGTTGGCACAAGCCTCGGCATTCATTAGCAGTACTTCTGCATAACGCATGGCCACCACGTCATTGGGCGAATGCCAATCGTCAATGAATTCTGGTTTGTCTGCTAGTGTACCATAAAGAAATTTATGCAGAACAGGGTGGTCGTAGGTGTTGTATCTGCTAGTGCCGTTTCTATTTAATGAAGCGGCAGTGTAACTTGCTGTATATGTTTTGCGGTAGCCTTCTGGGAATTCTTTGTAGAAATTATGCTCCATGTAAAAATCCAACCAAATTGTCCAAAATGAACCGTAATATCTGCTGTAAGTATACTCGGCCCAACTAGTAAAAACAAATTCGTGAGCAAAGATAGTTTCGGCATTGTTCTGTGTAGGGTCTTCAAAATTGTCAGAATACACATCCATCAAAGAGTACACGCCTGCGTCAATTATAGCTGAGGTATATTCTTTTACTTTTGCCCAATGTGCCGTTTCGTTATAAGGCCATCCAGTCAGTTGCATGTAGACCTTGGCTAAATAGGCTTTGGCAGCTGTTTTAGATGCATGTGCATTTTTTGCGGTTGGGTTAGTGTCTCTATCGTTAATTAACCATTGGTTGGCAAATTCAAGATCGGCGATTACCTGATCCATTATCAATCGACTCTTTACCACCTCTGGATTTTCAACAGTTTCAGAAGTTAGTGGCATTGGCATGTCTCCTATGATAGTGGTTGCCTTAAATAAAAAGAAGGCCCGGATAAAACGAGCATTAGCAATTACATTATTTGTAATTGTTTCGTCTATTGCATCTAGTGTTTTCGTATTTTCAATAACCTTATTACAGCCAATAATGGCATCGTTAAACTTGTCTAATTCGCCGTATATTCTGTCATTACTTACAGTGCGATTGAATTGGTCTGCCTCCCTTAAACCTGCTTTGTTGCCTCCGTCAATGGTGCTTAAGTCGTCAGCTCCAGAATAGGCGGAAAGCACGTAAATATATGTTGCAGCGTTATTTGTTAAGACATAGATACTGTCTATGGCATTATTTAGTTCGGCTTCGGTCTTATAAAAGTAAGGCTCTGTAGGGATTATCTCAGGTTCTGTAACAACAGGTACTGGTTCAGGTACTGGATCCTTTTTTTCTTCGGTACAGCTGGTAAATAAGGTTAAAAAACTTAGGCTTAAAATAAGTACTAACTGTAAATAAGGGATTTTCATAGTAAAGTGTTTTAGTTTGAAATTTTTTAGAAAACTAATAATTTATTTAGGATTGAATGTGTGTTTTGATGGAGTTTAAAAATCACCAATAGCCCATACTATGGCTGGGTTAATATAAATCATGTTGCCACTAAACATATCATTTTTTTGATTAGTGATTAAGTTGTAGCCTGCATCAATTTTAAA
>QKIO01000021.1 GCA_003251015.1 Bacteroidales bacterium | reverse complement strand
CCTTTCTTAGTGTCTTGATACACTATTATTAATGTCTTTATTTTCAAATAAGCATCAAAAGTATTGAAAACCTGTTAATTTTGCACACCTAATGAGGTAAATTGCTTGTTTTTGTTATTCAATACAGGATGCTTCAATAGGTTAATGAGACGTTAAAGTCTTAGCCGTTTAACGTTTATTAACATTCATAGTAAACTACATTGACCCTATTGTTATAATTTTGAAGGTGTAGAATCAACGCAAATAAATAGAAAATCAATTATAATTATGGATCAATCGGTAGATATACGTGCTATTAATGAGAGAATTAAAGAAGAAAGTTCTTTTGTAGATCTTCTGTCTCTTGAAATGAATAAAGTAATTGTAGGTCAAAAACATTTAGTAGAATGTTTAATGATTGGCCTTTTAGCTGATGGTCATATTCTTTTAGAAGGTGTACCTGGTTTGGCTAAGACTTTAGCGATTAATACTCTTGCCAATGTGGTGGATGCTAAGTTTTCACGCATTCAGTTTACTCCTGATTTATTGCCTGCCGATTTATTAGGTACAATGATTTATAGTCAGAAGAAAGAGGAGTTTGTCGTGAAAAAGGGACCTATCTTCACTAATTTTGTTTTGGCGGATGAGATTAATCGTGCCCCAGCAAAAGTGCAAAGTGCACTTCTAGAGGCCATGCAAGAGCGTCAAGTGACTATTGGTGATACAACGTATAAATTAGAGGCGCCCTTTTTGGTTATGGCTACCCAAAACCCAATCGAGCAAGAAGGTACTTATCCACTTCCTGAAGCTCAGGTCGATCGTTTTATGTTAAAGGTAATCATTGATTATCCTAAAAAGGATGAAGAACAAATGATTATTCGTCATAATTTGGCTAAAAGCTTTCCTAAAGCAACTACCATCTTAAAACCAGATGATATTGTACGTGCACGCTCTGTTGTAAAGGATGTGTACATGGATGAGAAGATTGAGAAATATATTGTAGATATCGTTTTTGCAACTCGTTTCCCGGCACAGTATGGTTTGGATG
The DNA here is from genome assembly GCA_003251015.1 of Bacteroidales bacterium. Classification (GTDB taxonomy): domain Bacteria; phylum Bacteroidota; class Bacteroidia; order Bacteroidales; family Marinilabiliaceae; genus SZUA-582. Next base: position 10,057 of record QKIO01000021.1, on the reverse strand, counting down.
CGTTTAAAGATATGATTTCGTTTGGTGCATCACCTCGTGCAAGTATTAGTTTAGCGATGGCATCTAAGGCTTATGCTTTTATTAAGCGTCGTGGTTATGTTATTCCTGAGGATGTAAGAGCTGTTTGTCGTGACGTAATGCGTCATCGTATTGGTTTATCCTACGAGGCAGAAGCCAATAACATCACATCAGAAGAGGTTATTAGTGAAATTTTGAATAAGGTAGAAGTGCCTTAGTGATTTTCCTCAATGGGTACGCCGGTTTTGCCGGTTTATTAAATTTTGTGTAATCGAAAAACGAAAACCTTGGAAGCATCCGAATTATTAAAAAAAGTAAGGCACATCGAAATTAAAACGCGTGGTTTATCCAGTAATATTTTTGCTGGTGAATATCATTCTGCTTTTAAAGGAAGAGGTATGATGTTTAGTGAGGTGCGTGAATATCAATATGGCGATGATATTCGTAATATTGACTGGAATGTTACGGCTCGCTTTGGTCATCCTTTTATTAAAGTGTTTGAAGAAGAGCGTGAGTTAACGGTTATGTTGATGATTGATGTCTCTGGATCGCGAGATTTTGGTACGTCCTTCAATTTCAAAAAGAATGTGATTACTGAAATGGCAGCTGTTATTGCCTTTTCGGCAATTCAGAATAATGATAAAATTGGAGTTCTGTTTTTTAGCGATCGTATAGAGAAGTTTATTCCGCCTAAAAAAGGGCGGAAACATATTCTACACATCATTAGAGAGTTAATAACTTTTACGCCAGAACACCAGAATACAAACATCGCAGAGGCCTGTAAATACTTAACCAATGCGATAAAAAAGAGATGTACGACGTTTATTATATCCGATTTTATGGATGAAAATTACGAACATGCACTTCGTATTGCTAATCAGAAACACGATGTTGTCGCTTTAAAAATATTTGATAAGCGTGAGACTGAGATGCCTTCCATTGGATTAATAAAAATGAAAGATGCTGAAACAGGTCAGTATCAGTGGGTAGATACTTCCAATAGTGCTGTTCGTGCTGCCTATAAAAATTGGTGGATAACTAATAGTACCGCTACCGATGCGCTCTTTGCTAAATGTGGTGTAGATAATGTGTCTGTTTCTACTGAAGATGATTATGTTAAAGCATTAATATCACTGTTTAAAAAACGAATGTAATGCCTAGAGAATTTAGATTTTATCATCCATTTTTTGTTTTGGCTTTCTTTTGCTTGTTTTTCTTTGGCTCAAATACTTTTGCTCAGGGAGTTTCTGTCTCTGCCAAGTTAGATAGTGCACTCATTGTTATCGGTGGTCAAATTGATTTTAAGTTAGAAGTGAGTCAGCCTAAGGATGTGAAAGTTTCATTTCCATTGATGGTTGATACCATTGTTACTCATATCGAAATTGTTAAAATAGGCAAGGTAGACACCTTATCTCAGGTTAATAACACGCTTGTTTTGTCTCAGACATATCGAATTACATCTTTTGATAGTGGATTTTATTATATTCCACCTATGGCTTTTGAGGTCGCAAAAGGCAATTTGAAAGAGCTGGTTAAAACAAGCGGTTTATCATTAAGTGTGGTTAATCCTTTTGCCGAAGTAGATCCAGAAAAAGGATTGGCTGATATTAAGATGCCCTTAGATACACCTTTCGTTTTTGCGGAACTTTATAAATATATAAAGTATCTGTTGTTATTTATCGTCTTAGCTGTCGCTGTTACATTTTTGATTTTGTATCTGTTGAAACGCAAAACGCCGTTGCAATTAATCACTAAAGAAAAGCCCAAAGAGCCAATTCATATTTTGGCACTTCGTCGTTTGGAACATATTAAGCAAGAGAAACTATGGCAAAAAGGTCAAATTAAAGAGTTTCATTCTGAAGTGACCGAAACATTAAGAACCTACATCGAGGGGCGTTATCAAATTAGTGCACTAGAACAAACAACAGCTGAGATAATGAATTCCTTTAAGGGAGTAGAGTTTGAAAATAGTAAACTTAGAAGTGATTTGTTTCAGATTCTTTCCACTGCCGATTTAGTGAAATTTGCTAAGATGGAACCAACCTACGAAGAGAATGAATTAAGCTTAGCTAATGCTTACTTTTTTGTGGATCAAACAAAAATTGAAGAAGTAAAAATTGTTGAGGATGCAAAAGGTTCTGAACAAGATGTTGTTATTGGCGAATAAATTTTAATTGTTTTTACAAATAGTATTGTTCTATGTTTAGTTATACATTTTTGTGGCCTCATTTTTTTTGGCTGTTACTCATTATTCCTTTCTTTATTGCTTGGTATGTGTGGAAACAGAAAGAAATGCATGCTTCGTTAAAAATATCATCACTTAAAGGGTTTAGTTTTGCGCCTAAATCAAAACGGGTACCTTTTCGTCATTCCTTAATTGCATTTAGAGTCTTAGCTTTAGTTTGTCTTATTTGTGTTTTAGCTCGCCCTCAATCTAGCAATAGTTTTAGAGACGAGGTAACAGAAGGGATTGATATAGTGATGGCTTTGGATATATCAAGTAGTATGCTTGCTGAGGATTTTAAGCCTAATAGGCTGGAAGCGGCTAAGGAAGTAGCTTCTAAATTTGTAGCCGGACGAAAGAATGATAAAATTGGTTTGGTAATCTATGCAGCTGAGAGTTTTACACAGTGTCCGTTAACAACCGATCATAATGTATTACAGAATTTATTTCGTGATATAACTCCAGGTTTGTTAGAAGATGGAACTGCAATTGGTATGGGGTTGGCTACTGCTGTTCAGCGTATTAAAGATAGTAATGCCAAGAGTAAAGTAATTATTTTACTTACTGATGGTGAGAATAATAGGGGAGAGATCGCTCCCCTTACCGCTGCCGAAATAGCTAAAACTTTTGGGGTTCGTGTTTATACCGTTGGTGTAGGTACTGTTGGTACTGCACCTTATCCTATGCAAACTGTGTTAGGAGTTCAATATCAGCAAATTGAAGTTAAGATTGATGAAAACCTTTTACGTAGTATCGCTGATGTGACTGGTGGAAAATATTTTAGAGCTACAGATAAAAATAAACTCGAAAGTATTTATGCTGAGATTGATAAGATGGAGAAAAGTCGTATTGAGGTGACTGAATATACTAAACGAAAAGAAGAGTTTTTGTGGTTTGCTGTTTTTGCAGGATTGTTTTTATTAATGGAGGTGTATTTGAGAAATACCATTTTTAGAAACCTTCCCTAGTAAACAAGTACGTTTCAAAAGTAAAATGATTTAATATACTGTTATGGATATCTTTAGGTTTGAACATCCTATATTTTTATATTTTTTGGTTGTAATTCCGGCGTTGGCCTTTTTACATCTTTATCTAGCTAAAAGACGACGTTCTGCACTTGATAAATTTGGTGAAAACCATCTAATTAGTCAGTTAATGCCAAGTGTGTCTTTTATTAGACCAACCATCAAATTTTATCTTTTGTTGGTGGCTCTTGTAGCTTTAATCATTACCATGTCTGGTCCTCAGTTTGGTACAAAGTTACAAACAGTGTCTCGTAAAGGCATCGAGTTAATTATTGCTTTAGATGTTTCTAATAGTATGAATGCTAAAGATATTGAACCTAGTCGTTTAGAACGTGCTAAAATGGCTGTGGCGCGTTTGGTTGATAAATTACAAAACGATAGAATTGGGCTTATCGTATTTGCAGGGCAGGCATATACGCAGTTGCCAATGACAACTGATTATCCTTCTGCTAAGATGTTTTTAAATGCCATCAATACTGATATTGTTCCATCACAAGGCACTGCTATCGGTAAAGCCATATCTTTGGGTATGAGCTCCTTTAGTACCCAAGAGAATGTTAATAGAGCTATTGTTGTGATTACAGACGGTGAAAATCATGAAGATGATGCCATAGAAGCAGCCACAGAGGCCGCTTCACAAGGGATACAGGTTTACACAGTTGGAATGGGGCTTCCGGCAGGTTCACCCATTCAGGTTAAAGGAGGTAATTCAAATGACTTTTTGAAGGATAAGGAGGGTAATGTGGTTATATCTCGTTTAGATGAATCTATGCTTCAAAATGTTGCCATAGCAGGAAACGGTTCATATATACCTGCTAATAATATTAGCAATGGAATCAACGAATTGGTGGATGAATTAAGTAACCTTGAAAAAAGCGAATTAGAATCTAAATCATATACTGAATATGATGATCAATTTCAATATTTTGCTGGTTTTGCGTTAATTCTGTTGTTTCTTGAATTCTTAATTTTGGAACGTAAGAATAAACACCTGCTCAATGTTGATATTTTTGAAGTTAAAAAGAAGAAAAAAGATGACTTAAACAGTCAAATCTAATTCTATTAACCGGTAAGAAATAACGTAAGATGAAAGCTCTATTATATTTAGTATTAATGTGCAGTGTAGGCGTTTTGTTGCAAGCACAAGAAGAACGTCAATTCATTCGTAAGGGAAATGCCGAATTTACGGCTGGTAAGTTTTTGGAATCTGAAATTGAATTCAGGAAGGCGCTAGAGAAGGATGCTAAATCATTCGAAGCGCAATTTAATGTGGGGGATGCTTTATTTAGACAAAAGAAATATGATAAGGCAGCTGAGCAGTTTGAGGTTCTATCGAAGGTTGAAAAGGATCCAAGTAAGCTGGCACAAGTGTATCATAATTTAGGTAATAGTTTGTATGCCCAAGGAAAGATTAAACCTAGCATCGAAGCCTACAAAAACGCTTTACGTAATAATCCATTAGACAATGATGCTCGTTATAATTTAATTGCGGCTTTAAAAGCTTTAGATAATCAGGAAAAGAATAAAGATAAGAATCAACAAGATTCTGATAATGACGGTATCCCTGACGAAAAAGAAAAGCAAGATAATAAAGGTGCTTCTGGTAAAGATCAAGATACTGATAACGATGGTATTCCAGATTATAAGGATGAAGACTCGGATAATGATGGTATAAGCGATAAGGAAGAGGCCGGAGATAATCCATCCGAACCAAAAGATACAGATAAGGATGGAATACCTGATTATCGTGATTTAGACTCTAACAACAATGGGATACCTGATAAAGATGAAAAGAAAAATCCTCAGGATAAAGACAAACAAGAGCAAAATAAACCTCAACAGCCAAATAATCAAATGACACCTCAAGAGGCTCAACGTTTGTTAAATGCCATTCAACAAGATGAAAATGAGTTGCAGAAGAAAAATCAAAAAGCTAAAGCTGCTCAGCAAACAAAATCCGATAAGAATTGGTAATTTTATGAAATTTTACGATAAAAATATGAAACCATTTTTTTTCATTCTAGCCTTATTTATTGCCTTAAGTGTGCCGGCTCAATCTCAAAATGTTTCTTTTGTAGCTAAAGCTCAGCAAGCTGTAGTAGAAGGTGGTAAGTTTCAGTTGGTTTATACTCTAGATAGTGAGGGGTCTGATATTAGATTGCCCGCATTAGATGATTTTCAAATTCTAATGGGACCTTCAACTTCATATTCTAATTCTACATCAATTATAAACGGGAGGGTGAGTCGTGAAGTAAACTACACGTATACTTATATTCTTAAAGCTTTAAAAGTTGGTAATTACACTATTCCTGGGGCGACTATTATGGTTGATGATAAAAAATATCAGTCAAATGCCTTAAGTATAGAAGTTATAAAATCGGATGCTGGATCTTCAAATGGAGGTGGTTCTAACTCGGCGACTCAGTATGATGACGCAAATGAATCGTCGTCAAGCGCTGATGTGACTTCTTCTGAAGATTTATTTATAACGGTAACTCCATCTAAAAGAGATTTGTATCAAGGCGAGTCGTTGGTGTTAACAACTAAAATATATACCAAAGTACAGTTAGAAGGTCTTTCTGATATTAAAAAACCTTCCATGTCTGAATTTATTCAACAAGAGCTTAAGACTTCAGAAGGCATTAGCTGGAGCTTGGAAAATGTGAATGGCAAGACTTATAACGTTGGTGTTTATGAACAAACATTAGTTTTTCCTCAAAAAAGTGGTCGCTTAACCATTGATCCAACTGACATAGAGTTTATGGTACGCCAGAGGGCGACGCGTCGTTCTAGAAGTATTTTTGATGAGTTTTTTGAATCTGGATATAAAGTTACCAAACAACGGGTTAAGTCCAAGCCTATCGTGTTAAATGTAAAACCTTTTGCAGGCGTTAAACCAGATGGTTTTTCGGGAGGTGTTGGTAGTTTTAATCTAAATGCTTCTGTTTCAAAGTCTGATGTGGTTGTTAACGATGCCATTACCATGAAAATAGATGTGTCTGGTACAGGTAATCTTAAATTTATCGACGAACCCAAAGTGTCATTTCCTGCTGATTTCGAATCTTTTGATGTTAAAATAAACAATAACATTAATGCAACAAGTAATGGATTAAGTGGTACGAAGACTTTTGAATATACAATAATACCTCGTTATGCGGGTGAATTTACAATTCCAGCTATTAATTTTAGTTATTTTGATGCTGCGGCTGGTCGATTTATAACTCTAACAAAAGGACCTTTTGTTATTAATGTAGGCAAGGGAAATGGTTCTAATCAAGCCAATTTAGTAGGTGCTGTTCGTTCAAATGTGAATCGTGAAAATGTAAAATACCTAGGTAAAGATATTCGTCATATTAAATCTAAGGTTGAACATCTCAAACCTAAGGGTAGTTTCTTTTTAGGTAGTATGATGTTTTATTTCTCACTTATCCTGCCTGGTTTATTGTTCTTATTGCTTTACATGCTTAATCGAAACGTATTTTAGATAACTCGAATATCAGTCTATCAAAACATAAGGGTGCTAATAAGTTAGCTGTAAAACGCTTAAAACAAGCCGATCATTTGCTTAAACAAGGTAATAAAGAAGCCTTTTATGAAGAGGTGCTTCGTGCGTTTTGGGGTTATATGAGTGATAAGTTGAGTCTTCCATTGAGTCAATTATCAAAAGATAACATCAGCGATATCTTGAGCAAAAATAAAGTTGATGAAAAATATATTCATCAAGTAATGGAGATTCTTGACACTTGTGAATTTGCTAGATATGCCCCTGCTTCGGGGAGTGATGAGATGGATAAAATTTACAATCAAGCTATTGATACAATTGGTAAGTTGGAAAATAATATAAAAAGAATAAAATGAGACAATATATTTTGGCATGTGTAATGCTTGTTTTATGTGTTAGTTCGTTTGCAGATTTGCGTGTGGAGACTGGCAATAAATTATATAGCGAAGGTAAGTATCAGGAGGCTATTGATGCGTATCAAAAAATTGTGAATACGAATCTTGTTAGTGGTGATTTATATTTCAACCTGGCTAATGCTTATTATAAAAATGGCGATTTAGTTCAGTCTATTATCTTTTTTGAAAGAGCGCTTTTGTTAAAACCTCAAGATGCGGATATTAAGTATAATCTAGAATTGGCTAACTCTCAAACTACGGATAAAATTGAGGCTGTAGGTGTTTTTTTCCTTTCTCAATGGGTTAATTCGTTTCGAAATAGTGCTAGTTCTGATGTTTGGGCTTACTATGGTGTGTCCTTTTTTATTGGGTTACTTGTGTTTTTAGGATTTTTCTTTTTTTCAAATACGGTGACTCTTAAAAAACTAGGCTTCTTTCTTTCAATAGCTTTTGTAGTTTTGATGACGGTTAGTTTTACTTTCTCATATCATCAAAAACAGAAATTGGTTAACAGAGAATTTGCCATTGTTACCAACTCTTCACTAACGGTTAAGAGTTCGCCTAGTTCAGATGGTACCGAGCTTTTTATCTTGCATGAAGGTGTAAAGGTGAAGGTTATTAATGCATTGGGTACATGGCGTCAAATTGAGATTGCGGATGGTAATCAAGGGTGGATCGATGTAGATAGTATCGAAGTGATATAGAGGATTATAGATTAATAAAAAAGTCTCTTTGAATTATTCAAAGAGACTTTTTTTTGCTTCTTATAAAGCTTTATTTGTTAATACTGTGGCCAAAGTATTCGGCTATCTCTATAATGCTGGCAAATACCACACATATTAAAACGACAAGAATAACTACTTCCATGGTTGTTTGTTTCGAAATGTAAAGCAAATACCTAGCCTAAAATACATAGGTGTTATAAATCACTATTTTAATTGTTTTTGTTGACTGACAAAGTTTTAAATAGTTTCCATTTTTCGGAATGCTTTCCAAAAAATAGTAAATAGTTATGTATTACTTGTTAGGCCAAACAAAGTTACTAAACTCTGTAATGGCACAAGCTACTATAGGGGTGCCGTCAGCATAACAAGACACTTGGTAAGGTGAGAAATAGATGTATAATGAATCGTTTGATAACGTAAACTTTGAGAAATTAGCTAACGTTTCTGTGCCTTCGTTGATGTACTCCTCACTACTAACCATATTCCTAAGTTTTTGACGAACCAATGGTCGCAATTCGTTTATAGCACTACCTTTAAAAAAGTCACTTAGCTTATATTGTTGTTTCTCATCAGGACTAATAACCAGAGTGTGTAAGATCGTATTGCCATGCGCTCCTCCTGTAAATTGATAATCCCAAATTAGAATGGACGCAATACCCACATCATTATAGCTGTATTTAAAACCTATCTTTTGTTCATATTTCCAGTTTTCGGAAGGCAATGGGTCTGCTATTGCAGCCATAAATTCTGCCATAGAATTCTTAAAAACGGTGTTAACTAATGAGTCAATAAATAGGTTGTTGAATTGAGGGTAGGTTGTTTTTATGTCAAATACATCGTTAGACTCTGAAAATTCACGTATAGTGTACTTTGGTTCTTGTTTCGATGAGTGGGTATATGTACAACTTATAAATACAAGTGATAAAACTAAATAGGCTAATTTGCTCATAAAAAATCGTTTGTAATATCTAACGAAATTACAAACGATTCAGCAAACATACAGATTAATAGATATCTTTTAACACTCTTTATACTTTGTGTTTTCTTAGCCTTTCCTATAGATACAAACATAAGTTCTAAATTCTTGAGCTTGGGTTAAGGGGCGGTTAAAAAGAGTTAATGAAACGTTAAGCCATGACTAGCTCTGTTCTTTATCTGTTATCTTTGAATTATTATTTATGATTTATGAAACAGAAATCGTTAATCGGATTAGTTATTTTAATGAGTTTATCCCTGATGGGTATTGTTATTGCTCAGTTTTTGTGGGTTCATCAAGCCATTGATGTTCAGCGCGAGAAGTTTGCTGGCGCTGTGTTACAATCCCTCGAAAACACCGTTATTCGTCTTGAGCGTGAGCGGTCTGCTCAATTTATGATTAACACGGTGCTGCCTCGGCTAGGGGTAGATGCCAATTCATTACCTCAAGTTGAGAATAGTACTGTAGTGATTAAAGCTGGACGCATTCCTGGACTTAATCATGTGATACAATCGCGTAGCGATACCTTTTATACCGACCAAGGCACAAGGGTGCAAACGCGTGTGCAGATAAATAGGGCAACTAGCGATCAACAAATATGGATTACCGAAGATCGTGAGAAAGATGGTGTTGCTGTTTTTGAGAAACAGTTTAAGCAAATGGATGATTCCATATCAAAGATGCTTCAGATTGTTCAGGAAAACGAAGAGGAGTTAAGAGCTATATTTAATCAGATATCGTATGAAATGACCACACGTCAAGATCCGTTGACGAGTCGTTTAGATTTGAATAATCTAAATTCAATTTTAAAGACTGAACTCAAACGAAATGGTATTACTACTCGTTTTGAGTATTGTATTTATGATAAGGATAATAAACAAGTTTCTGATTTCAAAAGTAAAGGATTTACCTTAAAAGCGCTCAAACAAGATCATCCTATTTCTGTTGATTTGTTTCCTAATGATATTTTTAGAGGTTATTCACCGTATGAGCTGGTTGTTCATTTTCCTGATTTAGGAACCTACTTGGTTAAATCCCAAGGATGGATGCTTTTGTTATCAATCACCTTTACCTTGTTTATTGTGCTTACTTTTTTTTATACGTTTCGAACGATTCTTACCCAAAAGAAGGTGGCGCAAATAAAATCCGATTTTATCAATAACATGACTCATGAATTTAAAACGCCTATTGC
>QKIO01000218.1 GCA_003251015.1 Bacteroidales bacterium | reverse complement strand
TCTACCGTGGAGCTCAAGCTGTTATCCTTATAATGAAAGCCAGTGGTTTCGTTCTTCGTTTGCTAGGAAAGATTGCTGGTTTATTGCCACTTAGGTTTTTAAACTGGTTGTATGCCTTCGTGGCAACAAACAGGTATAGGTGGTTTGGTCGAAGGGCTGTTTGTTATTACGAACCTCCCACTCTTGATTAATCAAGATCTAACTTGTCTTCTTGATCTAACTTATATTTGATGGCTAGCTGTTTAAGGAATTGTGATATTTCCTCAACTGCCGTTTGAGTCCCTTCGCTTATGGTTTCACCTTTTATCTTTAATATAAAAGTGGTGTAAATAGCTGTTAAACAAATTTCAAGGTCATTTTTTAGCTTCTTGCCTGTTTTTACATCAAAGTCCTTAAGTGTTGGGATGATGCTATTGAAATGAAATTGGTATTTTTGTTCGTTAGGTGCTTTTAACAAACGTTGATGTAACTGATTTACGTCATTTACAGTGTTTATGTTAATTTGCAAATGGCCAGTGGTTTCTCTTCCTTCTAATTTCATCATCTCTACCAAATTACCCCACCACTCTTTGGTTTGGAGTAACTTTTCTTCGGGTAGTTTGTAACTAGGAATGATGTTTTGGTTGATGCGTTGCATATCTAAACCATTGGCTCTGATTAGTTCTTCAACTTGCCACATGTATAGGATATACTCAATGATGTTTTCTTTTTTCTTCTGCTCTGCAATAACCATGTTATAGTACTTATAAGTTCCAGTTGTTATCTTCTAATTTGTCTAAATCTCTTCGGTCGCGTTTGGTTGGGCGTCCCAAACCTCTGGCTCTACCCATGCTTTGTGCTAGCTTGGCCAGTTCTAATTGCTCCAGCTGTTCTGCGCTGGTTGTTTCTTCAAGGTGGTCAGGCACCAGTTTAGCACCCATTCGTTTTTCTGTAATTTCTAATATTTTGTAACTTCGTACAATGGGCGGATTGCGTACCTCAAAAGTATCCCCTGTTTTAACAGTTCGCGAAGTTTTTACGCTCATATTACCTATTGTGATATGCCCTTTTTTTATCGCTTCGGCAGCTAACGCCCTGGTTTTGAATAAGCGCACGACCCACAGGAATTTATCTATCCGAACAGCATCACCTCCAGCCATGGTTATTTTTTATTAAAATGATTCATTGTTAATGCGATTCCTATCGTAGCAAAGCCTTTTATGATTTCGGCACAAGGCTCAAATTTTTCTGCAAGTAATTTAAGTTCTTCATCACTCCATTTGCCCAGCACAAAATCAATTTGTTGTCCTTTCGAAAATTCGTTACCAATACCAAAGCGTAATCTAGGATAATTAGCAGAGCCAAGTGTGCTCTGAATGCTTTTTAAACCATTGTGCCCGGCATCACCACCTTTTTCTTTTAAACGAAGTGTGCCAAAGGGAAGTGCTAGGTCGTCAACAATCACTAATAGTTGTGAAGGTAGTATTTTTTCTTTCTGTAGCCAGTAGTTGATTGCTTTGCCACTCAGATTCATGTATGTATTTGGCTTTAGTAAGATAAGAATACGTCCTTTGTGTTTGATTTGTGTAACGGCCCCATATCTTTCTTCCTTAAAACTAACTTCGTGCACCTTTGCAAAGTGATCGAGCACGTCAAAGCCAATGTTATGGCGAGTTTGGGCATATTCTTCTCCAATGTTTCCGAGTCCAACAATGAGGTATTTCATACAGGTACTTTTGCTTGAGTGATGTTGAGATGCTAAAGGTACTAAAATAGAAAAACCTCCATATTATAAATATGGAGGCTCCTAATGCTATTTTTAAAACTAGCCTTGTTTTTGAGCAGCACGAGCAGCTCTTGTAAGTCTAACAGCTACAACAACTGCATTTTTAGCATTTAATAACTCTAGGTTGTCATATGCTAATTGACCAACTTGGATAGTGTTACCCAAAGCTAATTTGCTGATTTCAATATCTAATGTATCTGGCAAGTTCTTTGGTAAAGCTTTTACTTTCAGTTTTCGTTGCTCCAATTGTAATTTACCACCAGCTTTAACACCTTCTGCAAATCCATTTAATTTAACTGGAATTTCAATGATAACTGGTTTGTCTTGTTTGATAGAAAGGAAATCTACGTGTAATAAACCATCAGTTACTGGGTGGTATTGAGTATCTTGTAATACACAATCGTAATTTTTACCGTCGATGTTTAGTTTAATCAAATAAACATGTGGAGTGAAAATGATTTTTTTGAAATCTTTTTCTAAAGCATAAAAGTGAACCACTTCTTCGCCACCGTAAATTACACATGGTACGTTACCATCAACACGAAGTTGTTTTGTTGCAACTTTACCAATGTCAGCACGTTTAGTGCCTTTAATTTCAATTGTTTGCATAGTATAATTAATTTATGTGCTACTCAAAATTAAGCGATTTGTGCCCAATTTCCCATCACACGCCTGCAATAACGCGGGTGCAAAGATAATATTTTATAATAAAAATTGTGTACTAATAGATTGGTAATTATAAACTTTTTCTATTGTGTCTGCAAAAAGCTGTGCTACAGAAAGAACTTTGATTTTATTACTCTGCTTTTTAAGTGGAATAGAGTCGGTTATGATCAGTTCTGTTAAGCCTGATTGTTGTATCCTATCGTATGCTGGGCCTGAAAGTACCGCGTGTGTAGCAACTGCTCTAACAGTTAGTGCGCCAGCTTCCAACATCATATCGGCAGCCTTGGTTAATGTGCCAGCTGTGTCAATCATATCATCAATGATAATCACATTTTTACCTACTACATCACCAATTACGGTCATGGTCTCAATTACATTAGCTTTCGCTCTCGTTTTGTGACAAATAACCATAGGGCATTCTAAGAACTTAGCGTAGGTGTTAGCTCTTTTGGTTCCTCCTACATCAGGAGATGCAATCACAAGATTATCTAGATTCATGTGTTTTATGTGAGGCACAAAAATAGAAGAGGCATACAAGTGATCCACAGGAAGATCAAAGAAACCTTGGATTTGATCAGCATGTAAATCCATAGTAATAATACGGTCTACACCTGCAGCTGATAACATATCGGCTACTAATTTTGCACCAATAGACACTCTAGGTTGATCTTTTCTATCTTGACGCGCATAACCAAAATAAGGCATAATAGCTACTATTTTATATGCCGATGCTCTTTTGGCAGCATCAATCATCATTAATAGTTCCAGTAGGTTATCTGCAGGAGGATAGGTTGATTGAATCAAGAAAACATGCGATCCTCTTACTGTTTCCTCGTAAGCTGTGGCAAATTCGCCATCGCTAAAGTGGATGCAGTTAACACTTCCGAGTTCTCTCCCTGAACAAAGACTTATTTTTTCAGCCAAGTAACGAGTAGTTGTTCCTGAAAAAATCTTAATTGGCGCTTTTGGTGGCATTTACTATTTTGTTTATCAGATTACTATGAAAAATAATGCGCTGCAAAGGTAAACATTTCATAATTTCTTAACAGAACCTTATTAATTAAAATTTATTCTAAATAGTGTTGTTTGGCTTAAGTTATTGTATTAAAGGGGATATGTCAATTTATTTATTTACAATTAATGTTTCAATAAAGGTAAGTAATTCCTCTTTGCCTGTTTTTTTTGTGGATGAGGTGTGGTAAAAGGCTGGTACTTCATCCCAATGAGTCGAAAGTTCTGCATGGTAGGTTTCTAGGTATTCTTCGTATTTTGTTTTACTTAACTTATCTGTTTTTGTAAAAACTAAAACAAAGGGAATGCCGTCTTCACCCATTTTATTCATAAACTCAAGGTCGATGGCTTGTAATGGAAGGCGAGAATCTATCAAAATAAATAAACAAATTAGATTGGGGCGATTAGCTAGGTAGTCTGTAATGATTTTACTAAAACCAGATCTTAATTTTTTAGACACTTTGGCATAACCATAACCTGGTAAATCAACCAAAAACCATTCGTTATTAATTAAAAAATGGTTGATGAGTTGTGTTTTTCCTGGGGTTGACGATGTTTTTGCAAGCGATTTGCGATTGCACAACATGTTTATGAGTGATGATTTTCCAACGTTTGAACGGCCGATAAAGGCAAATTCTAACCGGTCCTGTTTAGGTCCTGTTTAGGGCATTGGTCTGCTGTGGTGCTGCTTTTGGTAAATTCAGCTTGCTTAATTTCCATTTCTTTATTTTTCACAAAGGTAAGTCATTCTATTCTATATTAAAATAGGGCGTCCCATGCTCCTTTAACTATCCTAATAACTATATTGTGCGGTGTTGGTTTTAATATAAGTGTTTTTATCTTTGTGAGTACTATACGTTCGATTCTATGGCTACATTATATCCGTTAAAATTTAAATCTATCCTGAAAGAAAAAATATGGGGTGGGCAAAAACTAACTACTTATTTAGGTAAAGAAGCCAATGTTTCGCAAGCCATAGGTGAGAGTTGGGAAATTTCTAGTGTTGAAGATGATGTGTCTGTGGTTAGTAATGGTTTTCTTCAAGAAAATACCCTTGAAGAGATTATTGAAATCTACATGGGTGACATTGTGGGAGATAAAGTGTTTGAGGCATTTGGGACTCAGTTTCCTCTTTTGCTTAAGTTTATTGATGCAAATGATGATCTTTCTATTCAAGTACACCCTAATGATGAGTTGGCCGAAGAACGTCATAATTCTTTTGGCAAAACGGAGTTGTGGTATGTTGTTCAAGCCGATGATAATACGTCTTTGATATCTGGTTTTTCAACGAATGTTACGCCAGAAGAATATGTTAAAAAAGTTGAGGATGGAACACTTGAGTCTATTTTAGCAACACACTCAATAAATGCTGGTGATGTGTTTTTTGTACCAGCAGGTCGTGTGCATTCCATCGGCAAGGGTGCTTTAATTGCTGAGATTCAGCAGACTTCGGATGTGACGTATCGCATTTACGATTTTAATCGTAAGGATAGTAATGGTGATACGCGTGAATTACACACAGAATTAGCTAAAGATTCTATTGATTATACGTGCTTAAAAAACTATAGAACTAGTTATGATTCAAAACCTAATGAGTTGTGTCAAATTGCATCCTGTGAGTATTTTACCACCAACTTGTTGGAATTAACGAAACCACTAGAACGCGATTTTTATGATCTAGATTCTTTCCTTGTATATATGTGTGTGGAAGGAGCCATAGAAATTGGTTATGGTGATGGGGTGTGGGAAACATTGGTGAAGGGTGAAACGGTGTTGATACCTGCAGAGTTGAGATCTGTAATTCTCAGGCCTACAGTTAATTCTAAGCTGTTGGAAGTGTACGTGTGATAGTTTGTATTTTTATAATATAATCCAACATCTTAACCGTGTTGGATTTTTTTTTGAGTAATGAGTTTAAGATGTTATGCGCCTTTTAAATTTGAAAGATAGTTAATCTAATTTGTTAAAAATTTATCACAATTTGTGGTTGTTGTGTTTATTTTCAAAAACAGCCTGTAAGGCGTTAATAATTAGATTTTTTTGAGGTGTTTTTTGTTGCTAAAAGTGCTTTTTTAGTGGATATTTCTATTAATTTTGTGCCCTTAATCATAAAAGAATTAGCTTAATTTTTTTAAAATGAGAGTACTTAAATTTGGAGGAACATCTGTGGGCTCTGCTCAAAGGATGAAAGAAGTAGCCGCGTTGATAAAAGATGAACACAAGAAAATTGTGGTATTATCTGCCATGTCTGGCACAACTAATAGTTTAGTTGAAATTGCTGGATGTTTGTATAAAAAAGAAACCGCTAAAGCTAGTGAGTTGATTGCTCAGTTAGAGTTGAAGTATTTAGCTGAAATCGAACTTTTATACGCTACCCCAAAATATGTAAACGAAGCCAAAGGGTTAATTCAATCTCACTTCGATTATATAAGGTCTTTTGTGATAGATGTATTTACGGTGTTTGAAGAAAAAGCTATTTTGGCTCAGGGCGAGTTGCTTTCCACAGCTATGTTTCATTATTTTTTATTAGAATCTGGTGAAAAATCGGTGTTGTTACCAGCTCTTGATTTTATGCGTATCGATAAGGATGGTGAACCTGATACAAGCTATATTAAAGATAATCTAGCTCGCGTTATTGCTCCTTGTGGTGATGCTGATGTGTTTATTACTCAAGGTTTTATTTGTAGAAATGCGTTTGGGGAAATAGATAATTTACAACGTGGAGGGAGTGATTATTCAGCGTCTATCATAGGAGCTGCCATTAGCGCTCAAGAAATACAAATATGGACTGATATTGATGGGATGCATAATAATGACCCTCGATTTGTTGAAAATACGCATTCTATCTCTGAGTTATCATTTGACGAAGCAGCTGAGTTAGCTTATTTTGGTGCTAAAATACTTCACCCTACTAGTGTGTTGCCAGCTAAATTAAATAACATACCTGTTCGTTTGTTAAATACCATGCAACCTCAAGCGCTTGGTACGTTAATCTCTTCTAAGCAAGAGAAAAAACGTATTGCTGCTGTTGCAGCCAAAGATGGTATTACAGCTATTAAAATAAAGTCGGGACGTATGCTTCTGGCATATGGTTTCCTAAGAAAGGTGTTTGAGATTTTTGAAAGTTACAAAACTCCAATCGATATGATTAGCACCTCTGAAGTTGGTGTGTCAGTAACCATCGATGATAAAACACATCTTGACGCTATTATCAACGAGTTGAAGCAGTTTGGGAAAGTTGATGTAGATACCGATCAAGTTATTGTTTGTGTAGTAGGTGATTTGGTTTCTGATAATATTGGTTACGTAAATAGAGTGGTGGATTGCTTAAAAAATATCCCCATCCGTATGATATCGTATGGTGGAAGTAACTTTAACGTGTCGTTGTTAATTAATGCCTCTGACAAGAAACTAGCGTTAAACCTTTTGAGTGATAACTTATTTAAATACTAGCCTTATGAATTTTAAATTTCCAGTAGAGGCTTTAAGTCGCTTAGAAACGCCATTGTATTATTACGATATGGATATTCTTAATAATACTTTAGATACGGTGAAAAATGAAGCCGATAAATACGGGTTTAAAGTGCATTATGCCGTTAAAGCAAATGCCAACGAACGTATTCTAAAAGCTATTCAGCAACGCGGTTTTGGCGCCGACTGTGTAAGTGGTTTTGAGGTTCAGCAAGCTGTGGACTGTGGCTTTGATGCCTCAGGCATTGTGTTCGCTGGTGTGGGTAAAACAGACAAAGAAATTAATCTAGGTTTAGATAATAATATAGCTTGTTTTAATGTGGAGTCTATACCTGAGTTAGAGGTAATTGATGAGTTGGCGGGTAAAAAGGGCAAGGTAGCTAAAGTAGCCTTGCGTATCAATCCTAATGTGAATGCCAATACGCATCATTATATAACCACAGGCTTAGAAGAAAATAAGTTTGGAATTAATATATGGGACTTAGAAAATGTACTTGCTGTACTTAAGTCTTTGAAAAACGTTCATCTTGAGGGTATTCATTTTCATATTGGTTCGCAAATTACAGATCTTACTTCATTTAGAGATTTGTGTTTGAAAGTAAATGAGTTGCAGAAATGGATGATTTCACACAATATACTTCCTAAAGTTGTGAATGTGGGAGGTGGCTTAGGTGTTGATTATCATAATCCAGACAACTCAATTCCTGATTTTGCGAGTTACTTCAAAGTATTTGCCGATTTAATTGAGCTTCAGCCAGAGCAAGAGTTGCATTTCGAATTGGGTCGCTCGTTAGTGGCACAAAGTGGTGCGCTTATTTCGAGGGTAATCTATATTAAAAAGGGTGTTAATGTTCAATTTGCCATTATTGATGCAGGTATGAACGATTTGATTCGTCCTGCATTGTATCAAGCTTACCATAAAATTGAAAATTTATCCTCTACAATGGCTGAGGAAAAATATGATGTGGTGGGACCTATATGCGAGTCGAGTGATTGTTTTGGTAAAGCAGTAACACTGCCTCAGACTTTGCGAGGTCATTTAATGGCTGTACGTACCGCTGGTGCCTATGGCGAAGTAATGGCCAACAGGTACAACTTACGAACCTTACCAATTCCTTATTATTCGGACACCTTATAAATAAAAAAGCACCTTCATGGTGCTTTTTTATTTTAAATGCCTTAGTATTCGTAGTCTACACAAGACCTGCTTTCCGCCACTTCACGAATGAGAGTGACTACTTTTAAATGTTCAGGATGCACCGCATAAAGCTGTAGGTCGTCCATGTTATTAAATGTAGTGCTTAACGCAATGTCAAATTTTTCGTTAGGATTGCAGTTGATGCCTACTTCCATGCTTTGAAGAGGTTCTATTGTGTTAAGTAAATTTAGCAGCGCCGTTTTTATTTCTATTGTTTTGGCAGTCTTTGCGTTGATGGTTTCAAACTCTTTCAACTTAAATAGTACAATGTGTTTTATCATATGTTAATTTTTTTTTATTTTTAGTTGTAAGCTCACAAAAATAATATAAATCTACAAACTGTCACTTTCTGATTTTGTAGTTGTTTTAGTTGAGAGCTGTTTGCTTTTAAATTGATAGCTATGTTAGAGCATGTAAAAATTGAGGATATTCTTTTTTTAGATATCGAAACCGTACCGCAACACGGATCATTCAACGAATTAAGTCCCGAGTTACAGCATCTGTGGGATAAGAAATCGGCTTTTTTCAGAACCGAAGATCAAACCCCCGAAGAGGTGTATCAGCGCGCTGGTATTTATGCCGAATTTGGTAAGATCGTTTGTATTTCGGTGGGTGTAGTGGTGCATCGTGAAGGCAAGCAGCTATTTAGACTTAAGTCGTTTGCTGGCGAGGATGAATTTGTATTGTTAACTAGTTTTGCGAATATGTTGGTTGGATTTTCTCGTGATGTTCATAAAACCATCTGTGGACATAATGTTAAGGAGTTTGATATTCCGTTTATCGCACGACGATTATTAATAAATGGAATTAAACTTCCTTTGCTGCTCGATATTGCTGGCAAAAAACCTTGGGAAGTCAAATTTGTAGATACACTTGAGCTTTGGAAATTTGGCGATTATAAACATTATACGTCTTTAAATTTGCTGACTACTATTTTTAATATTCCATCACCCAAAGACGATATAGATGGCAGTCAGGTGGCATCTGTTTTTTACAACGATAAAGATGTGCAACGCATTGCTCGGTATTGTGAAAAGGATGTTTTTGCTACTGCACAATTGTTGCTTCGTTTTATGGGTGAGCCACTTATGGATGAGAGTGCGCTGGTGCTTGTTGATTAGTCTAGTAGGAAGTAATTAAGCGTTTTAACCAACAGTTGAGCCTGTTCGGCGTGTACCCAATGTCCTGCGTCTGGGATGCTTACTAATTCAGCAGCTGAAAAATACTTACGAATGACCATTAGGTCTTCTTCCATGATGTAACTTGATTTTTCACCTTTTATAAATACCGTTGGGATATTGCTCTTAGGGTATTCAGTATCCGAAAAGCCATCCATTATAACAGGTAAGTACTTGTTAAGTACCTTTAGGTTGATGCGCCAGTAAAACAGACCTTCATCTGTTCGGTCAATGTTTTTCAGCAAAAACTGACGTGTTTCTAAGTCTGGTATTGCGGTCGATAATGATAAATTTAGATCTTTCCTGCTTTTTGCTGCTTCTAAATCTAGGTTCAAAAGTGCTGAAATGATGTGCTGGTGATGATTGGTTATTTGTCCGTAGTTACTATATGTAACGTAGGATTTTGGAGCAATATCTATTACTACTAATTTATCTACCAACGTGGGGTTTTTAAGCGTAAAAGTCATAGCCGTTTTTCCACCCATAGAGTGCCCAATAATGTTGGCTTTTTGAATGTTCTTGTCTGTAAAAAACTCAAACAAATCAGCCGACATATCCTCGTAGGTATGGCTTTCATCATGAGGTGATAAGCCATGATTACGTTGGTCAATTAAAAATAAGTGGTAATCATTTTCGAGCAGGCGTGCTATAGAAAACCAGTTGTCAGACCCACCATACAATCCGTGTAATATCACAGTGATGGGTCCTTGGCTGCCAAATTCTCTATAGTTTAATTTCACTTGTTTATTTCTTCAGTTGTTGCTGATATAATTGTATGGTGCGCTCTAAACCCAAATACAACGCATCACAAATAAGGGCATGACCTATCGATACTTCTTTTAGAAATGGAATAGACTCATTAAAAAACTTTAAGTTGTCAAGATTTAAATCGTGACCTGCATTAATCTTCAGACCAATTTTATTTGCCAGATTAGCTGCTTCAACAAAAGGAGCAATCGCTTTATCTCTGTCTTTGGCATAATGAGTGGCATAAGGCTCAGTGTATAATTCTATCCTGTCGGTATTCGTTTTCACCGCATTCTGAATGTTTTCTAAGTCAGTATCAATAAATATTGAAGTTCTAATGCCTGCATCACTAAACTTACCAATCACATCTTGCAAAAATGTTAGGTGTTTGATGGTATCCCAACCGGCATTCGACGTTAGTGCTTCAGGTGGGTCAGGCACAAGAGTAACTTGATTAGGACGCGCTTTAATCACCAAGTCAATGAATTCCTTCGATGGATACCCCTCAATATTATACTCGGTACGTATCAAGGGCAATAAGTCGTAAACATCTTTGTAGCGAATGTGACGTTCATCTGGCCTGGGGTGAATGGTAATGCCGTCAGCACCAAAAAGCTGAACATCAGTAGCTACCTTTAGCAAGTCGGGTGCGTTGCCCCCTCTAGCGTTGCGTAATGTGGCTACTTTGTTGATGTTTACACTAAGTTTTGTCATAATAGTTGTTTGTGTGTGGTCTTAATCAATACGTTTTACCTACGACGATAATAACTGTTTTAATGTTTGATTGTTTAAAACTTTGAAACTATATTTATCAGATATATTCTGTCTTTGGAATTTGATTTTTTTGAAGCACAAAATTACAAAGTATTTCTAAAACTGTTCTATGTTAGCTAAAGAATTAATGTCTGATGTTGTACCTTCGCTTAAAACCTCTGATTCTGGGTTAGATGCGTTGAGCTGGATGGAAGTATTTAGAGTCTCTCACCTACCTATTGTTAATAATCGAATCTTTTTAGGACTCATTTCCGACATCGATATCTATGATTTGAACTCAGCCGAAGAACCTTTAGGCAATCACAAGTTGTCTTATGCTACTCCATATGTTCTAGAACATCAGCATGTGTATGATGTGGTGGAGATAGCGTCTCGACTAAAACTTACTGTTATACCTGTTTTAAATTCAGAAAAAGAATACCAGGGACTAATAACCCAAAGTGATTTATTACATCATTTTGCCGATTTGGTGGCAGCTCATACTCCTGGAGGTGTTATTGCATTAGATTTGTTGCCTCGCGATTATTCATTACCAGAAATAGCTCGTATTGTCGAAGATGCTGAAGCTAAGATATTAAGTTTGTATGTGTCGCAACCTCAAGGTAACGAGTTGTTTAGTATTTGCATTAAACTAAACCGTACTGATTTACAACCGGTATTGAATGCATTTGAACGCTATGGGTATGCCGTACGCACCAGTTATGTAGGTGATAGTTTGTATGATAGTTCAGCTATTCGAAACTACGATTCCCTCATGCGTTACTTAAATGTATAGTTGCCAGTTTACATTTCTCTTTTAGCTGTTTATTTAATATTTGCTTCGTTGTTCATTGAGTGTGGAGTTGTTATGTTAGCATTAGTTATTACTTTTGTCAACTATTCAATTGTAGTATGTTGAACAATAGTGTGTCATATAAACTAAGCTAATGAAAATTGCCGTATTTGGTAAAGTGTTTAATAAGGGCTTTTATAGTACGTGTGCCGACCTGTTTACTATTCTAAAACAATACGAGGTCGGTATTATTATGTATAAGCCTTTTTACGAATTTCTGTTGGCTGAGGTGAAGCTAAAGCCTGATGTAATTGGTTTTTTTGAGTCGAATGCAGCCTTAGATGATGTAGATTTGGTTTTTAGTATTGGTGGGGATGGTACTTTTCTTGAAGCGGTAACTTACGTTCGCAACTCAGGCATTCCCATTGTTGGTGT
>QKIO01000012.1 GCA_003251015.1 Bacteroidales bacterium | reverse complement strand
GTGTTTTTTGTTGTATAGATTATTTATTCTGAATTTTAATCATTGAGCCTTTTAAACCTTCTCCGTAAACATGAATAGAACTTTCTCCAACAAAATCAGTTGCTTTTACAATCATTAGTGCTCTGCCATTACTCGTAGTGATGCTATTGGAGTTATAGGCCTGTACATTTTGATAGTGTCCATTATCAACGCCTAAATTTCTTAATCCGCCTTTGATTTCAAAGTTCACCAGTCTATTCAAATGCCTAACTTCATTGCCATTGTTATCATAAAGTTGAACAATAATGTGTGCAACTTCACCCTCTTTAAGTGCAGTTTTATCTGTGCTTATAATAATTTTCGAAGGTGTTCCCGAAGTTGTTAAGCTGGCACTAGTATTTTCATTTTTTCCGACCCCTTTTGCTTCTATTGTTCCTTTATAGAAAGGTATAATCCATTTGTATTTTCTATCTGGGAACTCTGATAGCTTTTTAATTCCCAATGATTTATTGTTCAAAAAAAGTTCGACCAATTCACAATTAGATATTACTTCTACCAAGACACTATCTTTGCTTTTATAGTTCCAATGCTCGTTGCGTTTTGGCCAATACCAAATTTTCTCATCCCATGCTTCTGGGTTTTGATCCAAAACGGTTCCTGCCGGGGTTACTAAATATTCCATGCTGTCTTTAAGTTGTGTTTCTATGTGGATGTAGGGCTTATTCGTCCATAATGATTTATACATGTGATACCCAGACTTTGGAAATCCAGCTTGATCAATTAACCCAACCGGCGATGTTTTGGATGGCCATGAATTATGGACTTCTCCCATGTGATCAAATCCTGTCCATAAAAACACACCAGCCACAAAATCTCTTTCTTCCGCTGCTTTCCACTCGTGCCACTGCGGTAAACACTCAGTTCCCATAATGGGTTTTTCAGGATATAATTTGTGTGCATAATCATACATTACACGCCTGTAGCTAAAACCAACAACATCCAACTGATCGGTATAGCCATTTACAAAACTAACCGATGGAAGAATACAGTTGGCTATTACTGGTCTGCTTTTATCAATATCTCTAGTCCACTTTGCTAATTGAGATGCAGTTTCTTGAATCGGAATCTCATTGACAGATAAAGCAAGATATTCTTCTTTTATTTTTTCTGGGCTATATGGGGGCTGCGACCAAAAATAGTTGCCATCCCAACTCATATTATCGAAAAAACCAGTTGCCTTCCGAATACTCGGATAAGTCCATTCAATTTCATTACCAATACTCCATTGAATAATAGAAGGATGATTTCTATGAGCCAATATTGTGCTTTCTAAATCTTTTTGCGCATAAATAGCGAAGTGCTCAGCGTATCCTCTGGAATCGTAATCATTGTGTTGTTCCCAACAATTTAACCTTTTATCTTTTGGGTAATTCCATTCGTCGAAAAACTCGTCTTGAACAAGAAATCCCAATTCATCACATAATTTAAGAAAGTCTTCAGAAGCCGGATTATGTGAAACTCTTATGGCATTACAGCCCATATCTTTCAACAAAACTAATCTTCTTATCCAAACTTCATCAGGCACAGCAGCACCAACTAAACCTGCATCATGATGAATGCAAACTCCTTTAATCTTAACACGTTCACCATTCAGAAAAAAACCTTTGTCTGCATCAAATTTAATAGACCGTATGCCAAACGATTCACGATGAGAAGAGACTATAACACCTTGGTTTTCTATACTCGTTTCTAATTCATACAGACTGGGCTCTTGTATAGACCAAAGTTTGGGGTTTTTTAATAAAACCTCAAATGTGTATAAACTACTTCCAGGTTGTATTGTGATTTTTTGTTTCTCCATTAGTTCTACTACCTCACTATTTGTTTTTTTGATTTTAAGCTCTAGATCAAAGGTTTTTTCCACATCGTATTGATTTGAGACTTCAATTTTAATATTTAAGTGCGCTTGTTCTTTTGTCACTTGTGGTGTTGTAACGAAAGTTCCCCAAATTGGGATATGAAGCCTATCGGTGATTATTAGTTTTACTTTTCGATAAATCCCCGAACCTGTATACCATCTTGAATCGGCACCTCTTGTGCGATTAACTTTAACTACCAATTGATTATCTTTTTGCAAATAGGAAGTTACATCAAAGTAAAAAGGAGAATATCCATAATTATGGTAGCCTAGTTTTTGACCATTCAACCAATATTCCGAATGATTATAAACACCATCAAAATACAAATAGACTTTATTGTTTGGGTTTAGAGAATACGTAAAATGCTTGCGATACCAACCTATTCCACTGGGCAGGTATCCGGTACACCCCTCTCCATTAATGGAATCAAAAGGCAAACCCACACTCCAATCATGAGGAATATCAATCTTCTTCCACTCTGTTTTTTTAGTCATGTAATTGGCAGATGAGTCTGAATCAAGCTGAAACTCCCAATGCCCATTAAAATCACTTTGTAAAATATTTTGCGAAATGGAAGGTAGATGTGCAATGATCAGAAGCATGATAATAAACACTTGATTTAATGTTATAATTTTTTTCATAATGCGTGGTTTTAATTACTAATAAATCTATGGACAAGATATGAGGATATTGTCCATTAATGATTTAAAAGCACCTTAACAAAACTGAACCGACACACAGTATAACCTAAACAAAAACTGAACAATTTTAAAAATAACTGATCTGAACTGCTTTGATTTAGAGATATTTATTATAATTGTTTAAAGATTTAGAACTTGCACCATGAATAAAATGATTTTTTGGATAGTAAACTTGCTTGTTTTACTGTGCATAGTAAGGATGCCAATTGTTGGACAAAATGATAATAAAAAAAACAATTTAACTATTTCAAAGTTAACCGAGTCATATCAAAATTATTTGGAGGCTCATGATACAATAAATGCAATTTCTGTTTTGACTGATCTTGGTTATATTTATTCTCATCGGGCAAAATATGCTCTAGCATATGAGCATTTTTGGAATGCGTTATCGATGGCAAGTGCTGTAAATGACTCAACATTATTAGCACGTATATATAACGAAATAGGTTGGTTGTATAGTTATTATAAACGTAATGATGAATCCTTACTTTATTATAACAAATCACTTGATATTCACAAGAAATTAGTTGTGAAAAATGAAAAATATTTAAGAGCGCTAATATCTGATTATTATAGTTTAGCCACTCTGTTTAGGGAAATGGATTTGCCAATTTTATCTAAGCAATATCTTGATAGTTGTGTTTGTGTTTTTAACAAAACAGAAGCACCAAAAGATGATTCATATATTCAAGCAGAAATAGGATATTATTATTTAGGTCAAAAAAACTTCAATAAAACAATTGATATATTGAAAGATATTGAACCTTGGTTTATTGCAAATAACCCGTCGTATCTAATTATTCTCCACAAGTTTTTAGGTGATGCTTATGTAGGAATTGGTGATTTTACCAAGAGTGAGCTTTTGTACAAATCAGCAATTAGTCAGGCTGATAGCAGTTTGTATCACGCTAATTACGTGCCAGCATTGCATGAAAATTTGGCGCAACTGTACAATCGATTAGGTAAATATGATAAAGCTTATGAGCAATTAAGAATAGCTAAGCAAATTGAGAATAAATTGTTTGATAGTAGAGGCTTAAATAATAAGTCGTTACTTGAAATTTTAGACAAATACAAAGAAGAGCAAAAGCTTCGTAAAGAATTAATTCAAAAGCAGGAAATCACTAGATTAGAGAGTGAGAAAAGAGCAATATTCTATAGAAATATTGCCTTGATAATTACTATTGCATTATTATTAACTTTTGGTGTTTGGGGTTATTACTCTATGAAACTAAGAGCACGTTTAGAAAGGATTAATGCACATAGACGACACCATTTTGAAAAAGCTAAAGATTTTGAGATTATAGAGTTAAAAAATAAAGAACTTACTCTATCTACTTTGAGACTAATTGAAAAAGATAAACAACTTAACCAGTTGAAAGATGATGTTTGTAATTCTGATAGAAACTTGACAAAGAATGAGCTTGCTAAAATATTCCATTCTGTTTCTGTTGATCATAACAAGAACTGGAAAGAGTTTGAGTCTCGTTTTATTGCTATAAATTCGCAATTTTACAAAGCTTTAATTGATGAATTCCCCAACTTAACATCAAACGAAATCAAGCTATGTTCATTAATAAAATTGAATTTTTCGGGGAAAGAGATAGCAAATTTATTAGGCATTGGGTTAGAAAGTGTGCATACTTTGCGTCATCGTTTAAGAAAAAAAATGGGATTAATAAGAGATGAGAATTTAACACAGTTTTTAAATAGTTTAAACCCACATTAGACGTGTTATTCACCTCTGTTAATTCTTGTCAAAATTTTAGATGTAATCCATTCTCAAACCTAAAAGCTACTTCAATCATTTTCACATAAACACCAAAAATATATTGTTTAACAAAAAAAAACAGAAGTCTTGTGTCGAAGAGTCATATTTCCGTTTTAGGAATCTCAAAAAAGCATAGTCGTATGTACTAAATAATTTTATAAACTAAACATCATTAAATATTAGTTAATAGTTCGTTACCAACAAATCTATTTTAACAACAACAAAACCTCATTAAGTTTCTCTACTTTAAACACTAAAGGACTATTGATTTCGTGGTTCACTTCTTCGTGGTGCCAAGTGGTATGAAAAGGCACATGAATTCCATACCCGCCCAGATTAACCACGGGTAAAATATCTGATTTAAGTGAATTGCCAATCATAACAAATTCATTGGGCTGAATGGATAAACGCTGTAAAAGAGATTGATAACTCGATTCATTTTTATCACTCATCACCTCAATATGGTGAAAAAACCTTAACAAACCAGACTTTTGCAGTTTACGTTGCTGATCTAACAAATCGCCTTTGGTGGCAACAATGAGTTGATATTTACTTGATAGCTGAGCCAACACATCCTCTACGCCTTCTAGCAAATTAACAGGTTTAGCCAACATCTGTTTACCCATATCAATAATTAAAGCTAAACGATTAGCAGGTATACTATTAAGAGATAATTTATTTGCGGTCTCAATTAGGGAAAGTACAAACCCCTTAACCCCATAACCATACAAAGGCATATTAGTTAATTCAATATCGTACAGCGTTTTTAAGATGGTTTCTTCATCTCCAAAATAACTTAACTGTTGCACAAATTCTTTTTCGGCTTCACGAAAAAAGGTTTCATTGATCCAAAGGGTGTCATCGGCATCAAAGCCAATAATTTTTATTTTAGCTGTATCAAGCATAGCGTAATTAGTAAAAAACCCATTAACTAAGAGAAGTTAATGGGTTAATTAAAAACAATATTTATTAAGCTCGGACAAATATACCTAAGCCTTCAAGCAGTTGTGGATTATTATACAAAGCAACCTTTGAGATAATATCAAAGTCTTCCATCCAATCGTTAAGGGTTAAGAATGCCGCATTTTTGTTTTTTGTAACATCCTCTAATTCTAGCAATTCATTGGTAAAGTTGGCTTTTTCCTTATGTATTTTCTCAAACTTCAAGAAACACTCTTCAGCAACTTTGGGTGTAATCTTTAATTTACGTACTTCAGCCTGAATTTCGGAATTAGCATGTATCTCACCATAAAAACGATGCACTTTATCGAGAAAGGCCTCATAAAGCACAGGAAAACTACCCACTACACCTAAACTCATGAGCATCTCTGGTTGCTTCTTATAAAATATTAATACTTGATCCCTATGTTTTTTATAGATAGCCTGTAAATCCAAATAGTTTTCCTTAAACTTTGCTGTGTCTTTATCATCTAACGATGGGTCTTCACTCAACTCAAAAACATTAACCGCATTCATATAAATCTTCCATCCCTCAGCAAGCTGTTCTTCAGTTAACCCGTATTCTAGCAGGGCTGATTTGATATTTGAAGACTCTTGAGCAGTAGTAAGTGCTGTGCGGGCACGTTCTAAAAATTTTGTTTCTGAAGTAAATAGATTCGTTGCCATAACATTAATATTAAATATAAATAAGGCTATTATTTGAAGTAGTTTTGGATAATTCAGATGTAAGATACACAAACATTGTGAAAGAGACCAACGTGTAGTAAATAAAATTTATACCTATCTCAAAAGGATTGTTTTATCAAAGCTTAGAATACATTTTCGATAAAAATGGGCTTGTTTTTTAAACAGACACAACGATTAGGATCAACAAATAAAGCACTAATAGAACTTTAATGGTGTTACAACCGAACTTCTTGTCCTAATTTATTTTTTAAAGCATGTTCATACACTAATTTAGCTGCAAACAAGTCAAATATACCAGACCCTGCCGATTTAAATAGCCTTGTTTCACGAAAACTTAGTTCTTTAGGCGAATTAATAAGGTGTGAAATATGTTTAACCTTCTGAGGTTTAACGAACTCATTCTCTAGCGGAAATAATACATCTCCAGTATGAATTAACGACTCATCCGAATCGAGCCATATTTGGTCGATTAATCGAAATACCGCCTCTGGTAGTTCACGCATATCGGGCTTAAAGGATCCCATACAAATAAAGGTTTTACCAAGTAGTAAATCCTCCAAATTAGGAAGAACCGGTTCGTATGAAGTTGTTGCTGTTACAATCACTTCACTATGCGAAGCTACCTGCATGGCATCTTCACAAATGGCAACTTCTAAATCTGGTAAACGATGATTTACAAAAGACATAAACTCCTGAACCGCTTTAAATGAGGAATCATAGACAAAAATGCGATCAAAATCACGTTCGGTAGCTGCTAACCAAGCAATATGGCGAGCCAGTTCTCCAGCCCCAATAATACCTAAGGATGTGGCCATTGGGTCAGCTAAATGACGTATCCCTACCGCTGCCACCGCAGCAGATCGCATAAACACAAGCTTTGATCCATTAAAAAAAGCCAATGTTTTACCGGTTTTTTCTTCATTTAACACCAATTGACCATGCACTACCTTTTCGCCTTTGGCAGCATTAGATGGAAAGACTGACAGTAATTTAGTAATAAACATATCAGGCCCTACTGCAGGCATGATAACCAAAGAATTATCACCCATTTCAACTAAGGTACGCTCAGGAACAAAGAATTGGGTATCTGAAACAGCTTTTAAAGCTAACTCCATTGTATCCGTCCACAATTGGGGTGAAGCAGCTTTTTCTATGGCTTCTGACGAAAGTATGAGCATAAATAGCAGTTTTAAACAGATTGCATTTTTTAGAAAATTGAAGATAGGTATTTTTTTAAAATATAAACATTTAAAAAACAACAGAGATTCAATTTCAACTATAAAAACATTGTTATTAGTTGCTTAAGCACAAAAATAAAACAGAATAGAAAATCAAGATTATCCTAACTATGATATAAAAAGCATCATCTAATCCATACATTAACTTTAAAATCCTAATTTAACCTTACTAAACGTTGTTTGATGGTTACTTAATAAGTTAAGATGGTAAAGTAAACCAGAACACCACTTCATCAGATTGTTCTGAAGAATTCACCCCTATTTGACCACCATGAGCCTCAATGGCTAATTTACAAAATGCCAGACCAAGGCCGGTGGATGGAGTTTGACCTGAATTACGTCTTTCGCCTTGCGTATAACACTCAAATATCATGGTTTGCTGGCCTATAGGTATGTAACAACCAATGTTAGTAACAGACAAACGAACAAAACCTTCACTAAACACCTCTTGCTTAATAAAGATTGTCTCTTGCTGCGAAGAAAATTTGATGGCATTACTTAGTAAATTTTCACTATCCACATCAAGCTTACTATCTAAACTTAATTCAACACTCACCTTCAATCCTTTGCATTCCACCAAAAACCGAACATCTTCTAAGGCACAATCAACTAGGTATTTTAACTCAACAGGAGACTTTACTAACTGAAATGTGGCATGTTCGTACTTATGTACATCTAGAATATTGTTAACCAAGTTCAGCATTTGTTTACTCGTGGTTTCTATGGTTGGTAAAAAGTATTCTGTATCTTTTAAAACAGACGAATTTAATAAGATGTTTATGGGGTTTTTTAAGTCGTGTACAATCATACCCATCATTTCTTCCTTAAACTTAGTAAGCTCGTGCAACTTCCTATTAGTACGTATAAGTTCAAAGGCCTGTGCTTCAATTTCTTTTTTTTGAAGCTGTAACTTCACCACCCCTTTACGATAGACCTTCATAAATATCTCAGTGGCTGCAACAATGCTTATGATGGCTATTACAAAACTTATCACTACATCTGTTAAACGTTCAGATGAACTATTATAGTAGATTATATATTGTGGTGAAAAATATTCGAGAAACAACAAACCTACACCCACTAGTATGAGTGATAGGCTATAGAACCAACGTTCGTGATTAGCTGTGGTAGTAGCGATGATGATGAGAAAAAAGAATACAAAATAGTGAAAACCACCGGTAGACCCAGCATTAAAAATCCAAGAAACAGGAATAAAACAAAACACAAGATACGTACTCATGAGGTTGTAAACCAACCTAAATTTATTTAATCGAATAGATATAAGATAGATAACTGCAAAATAGATCAAACTAACGAATGAAAACATTACTGTTTTGAGAGGAAACATCAATAAATAATTGGCTACAGTAGTTGAAAGTGTTAATACGATACCTAAAAAAGCGGTAGCGTTTAATACCCTATGGGATACGGAAAAACGATTATCATCACCAACAATTAGTTTCAAAATCTGTGATCTTTTCATACTCTTACTAAACAAAAAACAATAATCAGATGTAATTTACAAAACACTCTCCACACTTAAGTATTTTACCATTTACAATAATTTGAAGCACCTCTTACAAATACAACAAAAAACCTCGCATTCTAGTTAAGAACGCGAGGTTTGAATATGTATTTCAATAATAATTAGTATTTAAAAGCTTTAGCAGCCTCATACATGGCAATCACATTTTCGACAGGTGTTTCCACCTTAAATTTATGCGAAGGACCTAATATAAAACCACCGCCAGCAGACATCGTTTCTAACAAGTAAGTAACGCCCGCCTTAACTTCTTCCACGGTACCATTTCTTAACAAGAGCTCTTCATCCAAAGCTCCACAGAACGACATATATTTACCAAAATCAGCTTCTAGATCTGCAGGATTCATGCCTTTAGCTTTAGGCGTAATGGGGCCTAAAAGATCCACTCCTATACTAATAAATTCTGGCAAGAGTTTACGAACGCCACCACTCGAATGCATGTAGATCTTAATATCTAATTGACGAGGGATTGCAATAAAGGCTTCAATGGCCGGCTTGCAATAACTCTCCCAAATTTCATGACTAATACTTAATCCATAATCGCTTCCAAAATTATCGGCAATACGAATAAAATCAATCTTATCACCAGCTACCGCCATCATTTTCTCAACAAACTCCATGTAGAAACTTGTTACTTTTATACATAAGGCCTCAAAAAACTTTGGGTGCGACATCATCACATCTAAGAAGTCTTCACGACCTAATAAACGTTGAATAATACGAAACAAACCTGGTGATGAATAACCAGGCGCAGTCATGATGGCATAATCCTTATACTTCTCAGTTTGAGCTAACAACGACTCGAAATCAAATAAATCAACAGTAGGCCAAGGATAGGAATCTAACTCTGCTGGATCGGTAACACCCTGTAGAGGAAACATATCTGCATTCCAATACTCATTGTCACCCTCTTTCATTTTGGAATAACCAACACCCCAAATATCTTTTTTTGTTTTTTTATCAGCACTAATCAACGACTTGCCAATATATGTAGGCTCTACAAAACGAAAATCAACACCTAGGTATTCAAGCAATTGATCGCGATCTGTAAACCCAAGATGTGCCATCATTTTATCACTAAACTCAGGAGCTGCCCAAAAAAAGAACGGAACCCTATCTGGTTGTTCTTTGCTTAGTGCCTTGAGTACTCTTTCCTTATGAATCATAACACGTATTTTATTAAAAACTAATGTTTGTAAAGTGCAAAACCTTGTAAAAATAATTAGAATATGAGAGAAACCAAACAAAAGGGGGGTAAAACAAATACCTTAATCCTGAATTCCACCATAAAACATAGATTACCTATGCTTTAACAAAGGGTATTATTGTCTACCACGTAACACCTCATACATCATGATACCAGCTGCCACTGATACGTTCAGAGACTCTATTTCGCCAACAATAGGAATCTTACTTTTTACATCCGCCATACGTAACAATGAGTTTGAGATACCTGTATCTTCAGCACCCATAATTAAAGCTACGGGACCATCATATGATTGAGAGCAATACAATTCGGCGCCTTTTTCTGTTACAGCAACGATCTTTAAACCACTGTTTTTAAGCATCTCCACCGATTCATCCAAACTACGAACCCTACAAACAGGTATCGTTAATAAGGCACCCGCAGATGTTTTAATGGCATCGGCATTGATGGGAGCACCCCCTTTTTCTGGTATCACAATGGCATGTACACCGGTACACTCAGCAGTACGAGCGATGGCCCCAAAATTACGAATGTCGGTAACGTGATCGAGCACTAAAATAAAAGGCTCTTTACCTTGGTCGTACAACATGGGTATGATTTGGTCGAGGTCTTGATAGACCACAGGCGAAATCATGGCAATCACCCCCTGATGGCTTTTACGCGTTAATTTGTTCAGTTTTTCGATGGGAACAAACTGAAATGGAATGTCATGCACACGCACAGCTTCTAAAAGCTCCTTAAATAATTCGCCTTGTAAGCCTTTTTTAATTAATACTTTTTCAATTTCCTTACCGGCAACTATGGCCTCTTGAATGGCACGAATACCAAATACCAATTGATCTTTTGACATGATAATGTTATAAGAATGTTAACAATTTAAACCTACCAATTAGGCCAATTGCGCTTTCATTTTTTCTAATTCTTCCAATTCGTGCTGGCTACTTTCCCAGTATTTCATGGCCTCTTCCAATTCTTTTTCCGTGGTACCATAAATTTTAAAGAGCGCTTCGTTTGAGGCGTTTTCTGGCAAACTCATGGTAGCGGTTAATTCTTTCAATTTATCTTCTAAGCGGCCAATACGTTGTTCGGCACCAGCTACATCTTTCTCTGCTTTTTTTACTTTTTTACTTAACTCCTTACGCTCTTCAAAAGATGCCTTATTAACAGGCGCCTCTTCAGTCACTACTTCTCGTTTGGTGCCAAGCGGTGCTTTATTAAGATCGTGCAGCGTTTCCATTTTCTTTTTGGCCAAGAACTCATAGATACCCCCAATATGTTCACGAATGCCTTTGTTGCGATATTCTAACACCTTATCCACTAAGCCATCTAAGAACTCACGATCATGAGATACCAATATCACCGTACCGTCAAAATCTTTAAGCGCTTGCTTAAGAATATTCTTCGAACGCATATCTAAGTGGTTGGTAGGCTCATCCAGAATAAGCAAGTTAACTGGCTCAAGGAGTAATTTCACCATGGCCAAACGTGTGCGCTCACCACCAGAAAGAACCGAGACTTTTTTATCTACATCCTCACCACTAAACATAAAAGCACCAAGGATATCACGTATTTTAGTACGTACATCACCCACCGCCACTAAATCAATGGTTTCCAATACCGAAAGGTTATCGTCCAAGCGTTCGGCCTGGTCTTGCGCAAAATAACCAATCTTCACATTATGTCCAAGTGTAACATTTCCTTCGTGAGGTAACTCCCCCATGATAATACGTGCCATGGTGGTTTTACCTTCGCCATTACGTCCCACAAACGATATTTTCTCACCCCGTTCTATGGTGAAATCAATGTTTTGTAACACTTGTAAGTTACCAAAGCTCTTGCTAACCTTCTCCCCTTTAACTACGGCTTGTCCTGAGCGAGGAGCTGGAGGAAACTTAATATTTAAGGCTGAGTTATCAAATTCATCCACCTCAATACGGTCAATTTTATCGAGTTGTTTGATGCGCGATTGAACCTGAACCGATTTGGTGGCTTTATATCTAAAACGTTCTATAAACTTCTCAGTATCTTCAATTTTCTTTTGTTGATTTTTAAAGGCATTCATTTGCTGCTCTTGACGCTCCACGCGTAATTCTAAATACTTAGAATAATTGGCTTTATAGTCATGGATACGTCCTAGGTTAATCTCAATGGTACGTTTGGTGATGTTATCTAAAAACGCCTTATCATGCGATATAAGCACCACAGCACCACTATATGACTTTAAGAAATCTTCTAACCATTGAATCGAATCAATATCGAGGTGGTTGGTTGGCTCATCCAGCAAAAAGATATCGGGTTGTTCTAAAAGAATTTTAGCTAGCTCAATACGCATGCGCCATCCCCCACTAAACTCACCGGTATTTCTAGTAAAATCAGAGCGTTCAAACCCCAAACCTTTAAGGGTAGTTTCGATTAAGCCTAATTGATTGCCACCACCTAACAAATTATAACGATCGGTTAAATCGGTTAAATCGTGAAGCAAATCCATGTAACTATCCGACTCGTAATCGGAACGTTCAGCCACTTGAATATTCACTTCGGCAATCTTATTTTCAAGATGTTTGATATCGCCAAAAGCCAACTCCACCTCTTCCATCACCGTGCGTGTGTCGGCATAATTCATATGCTGAGGCAGATACCCCATTTTGAAGTTTTTAGGCACCGTAACCGAACCACTAGTGGGTTTCTGATGACCTGCCATAATTTTTAACATCGTTGATTTACCAGCACCATTTTTACCAGTTAAACCTATACGTTCTTTGGGAGTAATAAGAAAAGATACATCCTCAAATAAAGAAAAACCGCCAAAAGTCACGGTTAATTGATTTATAGAAACCATTCACAAAAATTTGTGCAAATATAGTCTCAATACTCACAATAGGGAAATATTTAAGAGGCTAATATGATATTTAAGAAAGGCTGCATTATTATTAGTTAGTTTCACTACTCTTATTGGCTGGACAAACTCACCACAAATGTCTATTACACAAATTTTAGAATTTGTATAAGCTTAATGTGATGTTTTAGTATAT
>QKIO01000155.1 GCA_003251015.1 Bacteroidales bacterium | reverse complement strand
ATATACAAACGTTTGTGGGACGCCTTTCAACCAGACGAGCTAGCTGTAACATGCATCTACACCCGAAGAGGCGGTATAGACATCTGCCCCAGTAGAGTCAGTGACATTAACCTATTACCAAAATACTTGAGTAATAGCCAGGTGCTATCTAAAAAACTAGTACGACAATAAGGAGTGGCATTTTCTACTTAAATGCAGCTCGTGAAAACATAAGTGATTTATTTACTACCCTACCCCTTAAACACAATCATCTCATTCCATAAGCGTTCGTATTCGTCTATAAACTCATTAACAATGGTATAGTTAGTGGTTACGATAAGATTTTCCTGATTGTGTTTGGTGGCGGTGTAAGTCCAATTATAACTGCCCGAAAAGGAAATACGCCCATCAATAAGTCCAAATTTATGGTGCATATGGTAACGGCTATCATCCGTTTTGATGTTGACACCCGCTTTTTTCAACGCACGCACTTGTGAACCCGAGTCGTTAACTTTCATATCATCGGTGATTATTCGAACCTTCACGCCCCTGTTGTGAGCTGCAATAAGACGTTCGCTAAGACGTTGGTCGCTAATGGTGAACACACAAATATCTATGGTATGAACCGCTCTGTCGAGTAAAAAAGTTAAAGTCTCTGGAATATCCTTACCAGGGCTAAATAACACCTGATGGTAGCGAAACGAATGTTTTTCAATGGCTTCAAAACAGTTTTCGAGCCACATAATAATATCTAAATTAGTGGAGGACTGTTCCATACGTTTAGCTTCATTAAACAAAC
This sequence comes from Bacteroidales bacterium, assembly GCA_003251015.1. Lineage (GTDB taxonomy): Bacteria > Bacteroidota > Bacteroidia > Bacteroidales > Marinilabiliaceae > SZUA-582. Next base: position 7,234 of record QKIO01000155.1, on the reverse strand, counting down.
GCGCTTTCAATTCGCCCCTGGTAGCCCTATGTATAATCCCGAGCTGTGTTACAATTTCGGCAGGTAAAACCTGATAATTATCAGATTGATAAGTAGAAACAAAATAATCAACAAGTTTTTCCATAAACAAAGCTCCCTAACACAATTAAAAAATTGATAGTTTATAATCAATATTGTCCTAATTATTTATTTTATATGAGGCATTGCCTCAAACTCCACTTCATTTTTTGTCTTGACACAAAAAACGGAAGCAAAAAGAGGTCAATCTAGCATAACGTCAAAAAACAACCCTCTTTACAAATCCTTCGTACTTTAATTTAATTGAAAACAAGTTACAACAGTTCACTCAAAACGATTAGGGCGCTATTGGTTTATAATTTATCAACCCACACTTTTGGGACCAATTTCAATGACTTCAAGGTCTTTAATATCGGCACCATCCACACTAAACCGCAAAGCAGTGCGTACTGCATGAAACCCAGATATACCAGCCGCTCCTGGATTCATATGTAACAGTTGAAGGTCGTTATCATAAATCACCTTTAATATATGCGAATGACCACAAATAAAAAGTTTAGGTGGATTATGCTCTAAGGCACCTTTCACACAGACATCATATTTTTTGGGGTAGCCACCAATATGAGTCATCCACACATCTAGTCCCTCACACATAAAACGCTGGTGCATATCTAATTCTAAACGCAACACGGCATCATCAATATTGCCATACACAGCTCGTGTAGGTTTAAATGCGCGCATTAAATCGAGCACTTTCACGTCCCCCACATCACCGGCATGCCATATTTCATCCACATCTTTAAACAACTCATAAAAACGAGGGTCAAAAAACGAATGCGTATCAGATAATAAGCCAATGCGTGTCATCTCTAAGTTAAATTATTGGTTGGTAGGGGCAAAAGTATCATATTTTTTATACTTTCGAAACGTAGAAAAAAACATAACCATGACCATACCATCAAAATACATTAATAGAGATATTAGCTGGTTATCCTTTAATCTGCGTGTGCTCGAAGAAGCCAAAGATAAATCATTACCTATCTATGAGCGGCTTAAGTTCTTAGCCATTTATTCATCCAACTTAGATGAGTTTTACAAGGTGCGTGTTTCAGAATATCGTAACGCTGCGGTAAACGGCAAACCTCAAACCGACATAGACAACTCAGAACTGATACTAGAAGAAATAAACGCCATTGTGACTCATCACTGGCTCGATTTCAGTAACATTCTAAAGACAGAGATACTTCCCGAATTAAAGAAAAACAACCTAATACTCTTACAAGAAGCGTATCCAACACATCCCAAACAGCTTGAGTTTATAAAGAATTTATTCTTTACCGAACTAATACCCTTCCTTCAACCCGTGGTTTTATTACGTGGTACGCGTAGCTTTTTACGCGACAACCGCCTCTACTTGGCCATCAAATTATACAGCAAACAAAAAGCAGGCTCCACTGCCAAGCGTAAGGCGCGATACGCCATGCTAAAACTACCCACCAACGATTACCCTCGCTTCATAAAATTACCTAAGGTTGATGACAATTATTATTACATGTATTTGGATGATACCATCCGACTTAATTTGCATGAGTTATTTCCAGGATACGATATAGAAGGTAGCTGGTGTGTAAAACTAGGGCGAGATGCCGACCTTGGTATTGATAATGAGCAAGTAGATTTGATTGAGAAGATACGTAAGAATCTTAAAAAACGTAAGGTGGGTAAACCGGCTGCTTTTCAATACGACCGTACCATTCCAAAAGATGTATTACATTTTTTGATGGATATTTTTAATTTCAAACCACTTGAACTGGTGGAGGCTGGTAGATATCAAAACTTAAATGACTTCTTTACGTTTCCCAATCCATTTACGCCAAAACTAGAGTGGCAAGTGCCTACTCCTATCAAACCGGTGCATCTGGAACAGGCAGAAAGCATGTTTCAAGCCATTAAACACAGTGATTTAATTTTACATTATCCCTATCATTCATTTGACTACCTCATAAAATTTTTGAACGAGGCTGCCATAGATCCTAAAGTAGAAGAAATACTAGTAACGCAATACCGCGTAGCCAGTAACAGCGAAGTGGTAGGGGCTTTAATTGGCGCTGCGCGTAACAATAAAAAAGTAAGTGTATTTGTTGAAGTACAAGCCCGTTTTGACGAAGCCAACAACCTGTATTTTGCCGAACTGATGGAAAAAGCAGGCATTGAAATAATCTATAGCATACCAGGCTTAAAAGTACATGCAAAAATGGCACTGGTCATACGACGTTATAACGGTGTTAGAAAACGCTCATTCGCCTACCTAAGCACAGGTAATTTCAACGAAAAAACAGCTAAAACATACGCCGACCATGGATTTTTCACTTGCAAAGACAGTTATTTGGAAGATATGGAAAACCTATTTCGTTACCTAAAAGACCAAACCATAAAACCCAATTTTAATAAATTATTGGTGACTCGCGTAAATTTTAGAGAAACCATTATGCAATATATTGATAAGGAAATAGAACTAGCTAAAGCAGGTAAAAAAGCATACATCTTACTAAAGATGAATGGCATACAAAACAGAGATTTAATTGATAAATTGTACGAAGCTGGTCAAGCAGGTGTTAAAATAGATTTAATTCTTAGAGGTATATGTTGTTTGGTTCCTAATCAATCGTTTAGTAAAAACATACGAGTAGTACGTTTGGTAGATAGCTTTTTAGAACACGCACGCATTTGGGTGTTTGGAAACGATGGCGATAAAACAATGTACCTCTCATCGGCCGACTGGCTCAATAGAAACATCAATAGACGCATCGAAACGGCGTTCCCCATTGAAGAACCGCATTTGAAAGATGAGTTATGGAATATCCTACAATTACAACTTTCTGACAACGTTAAAGCGCGCAATATTGATGAAAATATGAATAACCTAGTTATAAAGAATAACCTTCCTCCCATCAGAGCGCAAGTGGACACCTATAGCTATTTATGTAAGATTAACGAAGAACGCAAAATAAACCCAATAAAATAAACCCATGAAAACACTTATCCTTATCCGCCATTCAAAAACAGAACAAGTTTATAATGATGAAAAACCAGATTTTGAAAGAGAACTCGTTCCTAGAGGATTTCAAGACGCCTCATTCATCGCCAAAAAACTAATCGAACGTAACATAGTAGCCGATATAATTATATCTAGCACAGCCACCAGAGCTAAACAAACAGCTCAGCTCTTTGCGAGTGAGTTGCAATTCCCTGTTGACAACATCAACTACCAACAATTTTTGTATGATGGCTATACTACCACCGAATTTTTGGAATTCCTAGCCACATTTGGAAGCGAACCAAAAACAATAGTCATCATCGCTCACAATCCTGAAATAGCCATTATGGCCATGAACCTAGGCACAAGAGATTATTTTCAATATCCAACCACGGCTGTTACATCCATATCGTTTAATGTAGATAATTGGAACAAAATAGAAGCCAGACAAGGCAAAACAGACTGGTTTATATCGCCTAAATCATTAAAGATAAACAAGAAAAAATAAGGTTGTACTTAAGAGAAGATGATGATAGACTATAAATAAGGACATCAAACACCAAACCCTATAAACATTAATTAATCACACCAGAGCCAATCAACTCATCGGCTTGATACCAAGCAGCAAACTGCCCTGCAGTGATGCCTCGCTGTGGCTCGTCAAAAACGAGATACAAGCCCTTTTCGCGACTATAAATAATACCATTCTGCAAAGGCTGGCGGTATCTAATACGCAAACTCAAACGACGACTCTCGCCTACTTCTAATGCTAAATCGGGGCGCACCCAATGTACCTCATCGTGACTGATAAATAACACTTGGCGGAATAAACCAAGGTGGTTCTGTCCCATGCCCACATAGACTTGATTAAACTCTACATTGGTTCCAATGATAAAAAGAGGTTCGGCAAACCCACCAATATTAAGTCCTTTACGTTGACCAATGGTGTAAAAATGAGCCCCATTATGGTCACCCACCTTTTTGCCATATTTAGGATGAAGGTCATATGGCTCGGCCAGTTTGTCTAAATCTTCATCACTAGGATTAGCCACTAAAGCCTTTGACCAATCGCGTTTAAACAATTCACAATCATTTTCCACCACAAAAACACGCCCTTTCTTAGGCTCTAATTTCTGTTGAAGAAAGACAGGTAAATCTACCTTACCAACAAAACAAATACCCTGAGAGTCACGTTTATGAGCCGTCACTAAATTGAGTTCTTGAGCGATGCGACGCACTTCAGGTTTAACAATATCACCAACCGGAAATAGAGCTTTTGTTAGTTGCTTCTGACTCAACTGACATAAAAAATAGCTCTGGTCTTTATTATCATCACTACCTGCCAACAGACGATAAACTTCTTTACCATCCACTTCAATGGTGTCTTTGCGACAATAATGCCCCGTAGCTACAAAATCGGCACCCAACTCAAGTGCTTTATCAAGGAATACGTCAAATTTTATTTCACGATTACATAACACATCAGGATTGGGCGTACGACCTTTTTCATATTCTGAAAACATGTAATCCACCACCCGTTCGCGGTAAAACTCACTTAAATCAACAGTATGAAAAGGGATGTCTAGTTTCATAGCTACGGACTGAGCATCAAACTTATCATCCAACCAAGGACAATCCGACTTAAGAACACCAGTGGTATCGTGCCAGTTCTTCATAAAAAGACCTATCACTTCAAAGCCTTGCTGCTTCAACACATAAGCTGCTACGCTAGAATCCACACCACCCGACAAACCAATTACTACTTTTTTACCTAACATCAAAACTGTATTACTCGCTTATAAAGGCTGCAAAATTACATTATTTTATAGAGCTGTGAAAGTTTATCGCCCTACTACAAATCGCATAGAGCAAAAAAAAGTCCTTGCAAGAAACTCACAAGGACTACATATACTTAGTAAACTAAGGTTTATACATTTATCATCATTGGCATCAATAACATCAACTCTTCTTCGTGTGGCTCATTACCAAATGGCAATAAGATACCAGCTCTTGAAGGGTCTGAAAGTTCTAACACCACTTCTGTAGATTTTAAGTTATCAAGTATATCAGCTAAGAAAGGTGATTTAAAACCAATCTCCATCTCATCACCGTCGTACTGACAATTAACAAGTTCGTGAGCAGATACACTAAAGTCTAAATCCTGTGCAGAAACAACCATCTCGTTAGCACTCAATTTCAACTTAACTAAGTTACTAGCTTGGTTTGAAAATAACGAAACACGGCCTAAAGTATGGTGAAATTCACTGCGGTCGATAATTACTTTATAAGGATTATCTTGAGGAATTACCGCTGAATAGTTAGGATAATTACCTTCTACCAAACGACACACCAACTTATAATTTGGCAAGGTAAATGAGGCATTTTTTGAATCAAACTCAATGCTCACATCACCACTTTCTTTAGGTAACACGTTTTTTAATAAACCAGCTGGTTTCTTAGGCAGAATAAACGTTGTGGTAAAATCTGTTTTTGCATCTAAACGACGGTAACGCACTAATTTATGTGAGTCGGAAGCTACAAAAGTAACGTTCTCTGGACACATTTCTAATAAGATACCATTCATCACAGGACGTAACTCATCGTCAGCAGTGGCAAAAAGAGTTTTGTTAATACCTAATTGCAGTAATTCTACAGGCACAGTCAATTGAGAACTAGTGGCCGAATCAAGCACTGGCAACTCAGGAAAATCCTCACCATTTTGCCCAACAATACTAAACTTACCTTTTTCTGTAACTATATCAACAGCAAAAGTATCCATATTAACCTCAAAGTTTAAAGGTTGCTCAGGAAACTTTTTTAACGTCTCTAATAAAATACGTGAAGGCATAGCAATTACACCAGCTCCATTAACCGTTTCTAGCTCTAAAGAGGTAACCATGGTTACTTCTAAATCAGAGGCCATCAAGGTTAATTTATTTTCTGCTAACGAAAATAAAAAATTATCAAGAATGGGCACAGTGCTTTTATTGCTAATAACGCGGCTAATAGCCTGCAAATGGGACAACAAATCGGTACTGGAGACTACAAATTTCATTTCTGACGTTTATTAATTGGGTGTATTACTCTATATTAACTACAAATCGTTTCTAAAAGGTTCGAAAGATACAAAAAAAATAATTTCAAGTGCTATATTATAAATCTCTCAAAAGATATTTACTAAATATAACACCTTAGTTATTTTCCATATTTCTTATGCCTCCAAATTACAAAAATACCACTACCTAATAAGATAATAAATAAAGGAGCTAGAAGGTTAAGCCATTTCCAGAAATTAGCACCTTGCGACACTTTATCCCTATCTAACAAACGAAGGGTAAGGCTTCGGTTACGTAAAGCTGTCCATCCCTCATCATCACATAAATAATTAACGGCATTAACCACAAAATCTTTATTACCATACACCTGACGCGTTCCTTCGTCGTAACCCAGAGGGGCAATACGTGGTTTGGTTTCTTTAAATCGAACTTCATTTTTTATGATATCACCATCAGCCACAATCACCATCCGAGTGGTTATACTATGGTCTTTTACCTTCCGAGTACCCATGATTAAACCAGCTGGCACTTGTCTGTTATGAAAAACAGAAGGAAAAACACCTTCTTGCAACACAGCAACGGGTAAAAAAGAATGTGAGAACTGAGCTCTATCAGGCTGTTTATTAACATCCATCATATTAACAAACACAGGTGTTTGAGTGACTTTAGTCATTTGAGAGGTACGTAACAACACCTCACGGTAGAGGTGCATATCATTACCAGTAGTATCGATGGTTCCTGTGAAATCACCTCTCACCAAATTTATATTACGAGTAATGGAATGGTTGGGAGAAACAGACAACAAGGGACTGTATAACCAAGGCACTGGCACCAACTTAGGTTCGCCTTTGGTAGGTACATTAATGAGTATTCGTCCAGCCTGCACATCTTCAACCACCACAGGATTCACACGAACGCCATATTTAAACAATTGGTCTCCCAAATTAACATCCGAATACAAGCCTACAGTCTGATTATTACTACGTAAACTATCTAAGGTAATATTTACAGCATCCATCAAAACAAACAAACGTCCACCTTGCATCAGGTATTGGTCAAGGACAAACTTATCTTTTTCGCTAAACGATAAATGAGGTTTTGCAATGATAACCACTTTATAAGG
>QKIO01000289.1 GCA_003251015.1 Bacteroidales bacterium | reverse complement strand
CATGTCACCATACCAGTTATTGTAGGTGTATTGTAATTCAAGTACGGCACTATCAACTTGCCACTCTGTGCCATTAGCAAATCGGCTGTAAGTCTTTGTTTCGAATTTATTTTCAGACTCATTATAAACCGATAAATTTTTGTACTCCACCTTCCAATTAGTCGAAAAGTCGCATAAAAACTCGGCTTTTGATGTGCCTAAAATAGGATCGTTATATTCGCCAAGTATGCCCTTCGTCGCATCATTCGTTTTAACCCGGTCTTGTTTCGTATTTTCAGACACTAATTTATGTCCATCGTAGTTTAGACCTTTTAGTTCTTCATTCTCAGGAAGAACACCTCCTTCTAACCGCCCTGAGTCGTCATTACATGAGGTAGTAAAAGAAAGCATTCCAATTAAAACTAATTGGAATGAATATAAAAACAGTCTTGTTTTTAAAAAAGATAATGTCATCCTTGAGTATATGAATCGTTAAACAAGTAAAGAATCGTAAAAACCGTTGTATGCTGCTATGTACTCCTCTTCATTGTGATATGGCAAAAAGGGCTTACCCGACTGGGCTATAAACGCACTTAATTCTTCATTTATTGTTTCGCTGCCTTGTATAATACCATCAGACATGGTAATGGCTAGTTTTATCAAATGTACGTAATCACAGGTGGTTAGTGCTGCTAAATCTTCATCTTTAACACCGTCAATCTTTAGCTTTTCTCTAAAGTTATCTGCCCACACTTCAGTAAACTCATCGTTATAAACGGTAAATACTACTTTGGATGAGGCAAAATGTGGATCTTCATTCATCGCCCGTTTGATGTATAATGGTGCTAAGGCTGTAAACCATCCATTGCAATGTACAATATCTGGAGACCAACGCAATTTCTTGGTGGTTTCTAATGTCCCTCGTGCAAAAAAAATGGTGCGCTCGTCATTATCGCTATATTCCTTACCCTCTTTATCTTTATGCATTGATTTACGTTGAAAATAATCTTCATTATCAATAAAATAAACCTGCATACGTGCTGCTTGTATTGAGGCTACTTTGATGATCAGTGGATGATCTGTATCGTCAATGATTAAGTTCATTCCCGATAGACGAATGACTTCGTGCAGTTGGTTACGACGTTCGTTGATGCAGCCAAAACGCGGCATGAAGGTTCTAATTTCTTTACCTAATTCTTGAATGCCCTGGGGTAAATTTCTACCTACTTTTGACATCGTTGATTCAGGAAGATAAGGCGTAATTTCCTGAGAGATGAATAAGACTTTAGCTTTTTCCATTTCAATAATTGGTACATGAATTTGCAAACGCAAAAGTACAAAAAATAAACAAGTCGGCAAACTAAAGCGCGTTAATAGAAAGCTTGCTCTTTGCTAATAACTATGTTTTTAGACCTCTAATATGGCTTGTTTAGTCTTTATTAAGGTTGTTTTATGATTTATTTTGTGTTTTGATGATGAATTTTAGAAACGGTTTTTATTACTTTGCCCTGCTTTTTTGCGTACACGCCATGGTTGGTGTTTTATTTGAATTTTGATAGGCTATTATGCTAAATATTAAGACTGTTGCTGCCTTGGCACAGGAGATTAAAAGAGTAAAAGAATCAGGTAAAACCATTGGGTTTGTTCCTACCATGGGTGCCTTACATCAGGGGCATTTGACTTTGGTCAAGCAAGCGCGTGAGGCTTGTGATTATGTGATAGTGAGCGTCTTCGTTAATCCTAATCAGTTTAATAATGCCGAAGATCTAGCACGGTATCCACGCGATTTAGAACGTGATGAGGCTTTGTTAAAAACGGTAGGATGTGAACTTCTTTTTGCGCCAAACGTTAAAGAGGTGTATCCTCAAGAAGATAAACGTATTTTCAATTTCGGAATGCTAGAAAACGTGATGGAAGGCAAACATCGGCCAGGTCATTTTAATGGCGTGGCACAGGTGGTGAGTCGATTATTTGAACTCATACCTGCTGATAAAGCGTTTTTTGGATTAAAAGATTTTCAACAACTAGCCGTGATTCAAGCCATGGTGAAGCAGTTGAAACTAAACGTGGAAATAGTGCCGTGTCCTATTGTACGCGAACAAAGTGGTTTGGCAATGAGCTCTAGAAACATGCTTTTGGAAGACCTCCAAAGAAAAAATGCGCCGCTTATTGCAAAAACTTTGTTGGATTCATGTAACTTTGTAGCCCACAAGAGTGTGGACGATCTTAAGACTTCGGTCATTCAGCAAATAAATGCTGTTGAAGGTCTAGAGGTAGAATACTTTGAAGTGGTGGATGGACAAACACTCCAAGCTATTCAAAATTGGGACGATAGTTCGTATGTGGTGGCCTGCATAGCGGTGTATGCTGGTAAAATAAGATTGATTGATAACGTGATATATAAAAATAGCTGATCATGAATGTTGAGGTGGTAAAATCAAAATTACACAATGTTTCAGTGACAGAAGCAAATCTTAATTACGTGGGTAGTATTACCATAGATGAAGATTTGATGGATGCCTCTAATATTATTGAAAACGAAAAAGTACAAGTCGTTAATAATAATAATGGAGAACGCATTGAAACGTATGTGATTAAAGGTGAGCGTGGAAGCGGAGTTATTTGCCTTAATGGTGCAGCTGCGCGTAAAGTGGCTGTGGGTGATATTGTTATCATCATTACGTATTGTAGTATGCCTTTGGAAGAAGCTAAGTTGTTTAAACCAACGTTTGTTTTTCCAGATACAGCTACCAACTTATTAGTGTAATACCAACACAATTTTTAAAAGTATAAATTACACCTCGGCTCCAAACCGGGGTGTTTTTTTTATACCTTCGTCAACCAAAGAGGAGTAAAATAGGTTTGTTATGACTGAATTAGATAAGATACATGCTAAGATTGCCACCCGTAGTGAGGCGGTTAAAATTGTGAGTGCTTGGGCGGCCAATCATCAAAAAGTTGCGTTTACCAACGGCTGTTTTGATATTGTACATCAAGGTCATATAGATTATTTATCCAAAGCCAAGGATTTGGGCGATAAACTAATTTTAGGTCTCAACACCGATGCATCGGTACAACGATTAAAAGGGCCCTTACGCCCTGTTGTAGATGAGAAATCACGTGCTATTCTGATGGCGGCTCTTCAATTTATCGATTTGGTGGTGTTGTTTGATGAGGACACTCCTTATGAATTAATAAAAGCCCTTCAGCCTGATATTTTGGTTAAGGGTAGCGATTATAAGGCGGAGGATATTGTGGGTTATGATGTGGTGACTGCTAAAGGTGGTTTGGTGGCTACCATTGATTTTGTTCCTGGGTTTTCGACTTCTTCCATTGTTGACCGCATTAAACAATCCATGTAATTATGGCCAAGACAAAATCGGTTTTTGTGTGTCAGAGTTGTGGTTGCGAATCCTCTAAATGGATTGGTAAGTGTTACGGTTGCAACGAATGGAACACCTTTGTGGAGGAAGCCAAGATTACTGGCATTGCCAAATCGAGCCGTAGTATTGGAAGTAGTCCATCCGAACGGGCTAAACCCATGCCCATATCGCAAGTGTCGGTGGATGCTTTGCCTCGATTAAAGACGGGCAACGAGGAGTTAGACCGTGTGTTAGGTGGTGGTTTGGTGCCTGGAGCCATGGTGTTGATTGGTGGAGAGCCTGGCATTGGTAAATCGACCTTGGTGTTACAAACGGCACTTAATTTACCTAATGTTAAGGTGTTGTATGTGTCGGGTGAAGAAAGTCCTCAGCAAATAAAACTACGTGCCGACCGGGTAGCTCGACAAACAGCTGATAATTGCCATGTGGTGAGTGAAGTGTTAGTGGAACACATTCTGACTCACATCGAAAACATCAAACCTGATGTGTTGGTGATTGACTCGGTTCAAACCTTAGAGACCGAACGAATTGAATCGGCACCTGGCAGTGTAGCCCAGATTCGTGAATGTACGGCAGCCATCTTAAGGGTGTGTAAAGAAAAGAATCTGCCAACGTTTTTAATTGGTCACATCACCAAGGAAGGTAGTATTGCGGGGCCTAAAGTGTTAGAACACATGGTGGATGTGGTGTTACAGTTCGAAGGCGACCGTCATCATATGTACCGCATCTTACGTTCTATCAAAAATAGGTTTGGCTCTACCAACGAAATTGGCATTTTTGAGATGTTGAGTGCTGGTTTGCGTGAGGTGAGTAATCCTTCTGAGTTGTTATTGGCCAATCAGCATGGGCAAATGAGTGGGGTGTCTATCTCTGCGGCCATGGAAGGTATGCGTCCGTTCCTGATTGAGGTTCAAGGCTTGGCTAGTACGGCTGCTTATGGCAATCCTCAGCGTTCTGTGACGGGTTTTGATTTGCGTCGTTTAAATATGTTATTGGCTGTTCTGGAAAAGAGAGCTGGTTTTAAACTAGCGGCTAAAGATGTTTTTTTAAATATTGCTGGTGGATTAAAAGTGAGTGATCCAGCGGTAGATTTGGCAGTGATGGCTGCCATTATATCCTCTAATTTAGATTTGCCAGTGGCATCGCAAGTCTGCATGACGGGTGAAGTTGGCCTCTCGGGTGAAATTCGTCCTGTTACTCGCATTGAACAACGTGTGGGTGAAGCCGCCAAATTAGGCTTCAAAACCATTATTGTACCGTCTTTTGTTAAAGGGGTGGACTTTAAAAAATTTGATATAGAGGTGGTTAAAGCATCTAAAATAGAAGAAGCTTTTAAAGTGTTATTTGCGTAGTGACAAAAGCTGACCTCTTATTTTACTTCTTCAAAATCAACGTATTCCCCATCCTTTGAGGCACTTGAGTGCGATGTTGTTTTATTTTTGGTGATGGTTACTTTGCCAGGCTCCGATTGAGGCTCTGTTTGTTGATAGTTACCGTATTGCTGCTCTTGCATTCGCTGAATACCTTTTTTCAACAAGTAAGGAAGTATCAAGCGACCAATAAATTTGAAGATATAATAGAAGATAATGATATAAGCGACTACACGAAGAAAACCCATGGCGTTAATTTTTTACAAATATAAAACTTTGGCTTCTATGTTCAATAACTTTGCCAAAAATTGTGGGGAAGAAGTAGGAATGAAGTTATCTCAAAATTCAGCTGCACAACTAATCGTCATGGTTTCACCATTGGGATGTATAAATTCAAGGTATTCGGCATGAAGCAGCAAGCGATTGTTTGATGTTCCATACAAACGGTCGCCTACAATGGGTGTGTTTAAACCTAACTCGTGGGCTGCATGGATACGCAATTGATGAGTGCGTCCGGTTTCAGGATAAAAATAGATACGGGTTTGTTGGTTTTCTCTAGCTATTACGTTCCATTTGGTTAGTGCTTTTTTCCCATGCTGGTAACACACCATCTGTCGCGGCCTATCATCTAAATCCACGCGTAGGGGTAAGTCTATGACTCCTTGGTCGTTTGCTATGATACCGTCCAATAAGGCTATATATCGTTTTTTAATGGTTCGTTTTATAAACTGGTTTTGTAGAAATTTATGAGTGTCTTGGTTTTTGGCAAGTATCATTAAACCTGAGGTGTCCATGTCTAAACGATGAACTAATAATGGGCCTGAGGCCAACGGATATTTTTCAGCCATCAGTCTATAAACAGAATCGGCATTTCCTTTGCCTGGTACTGATAATAATCCTGAAGGTTTATTAATGACCACCAAGAGGTCATCTTCATAAACTAGTGATATTTGTAGGTCGGGCTTAGTTAGGGTCGGTATTTCTTCCAGATTTATACCTTTTAACATGTGTTTTAGTATGGGTTCACATTTGCCGCGACAAGCAGGGTAAAAATGACCTTCTTTTCGTAGTTCGGTTTGTGAGTTAGCTCCCCACCAAAACTCAGCCATGGCTATGGGTTTGAGTTGATGGAGATACGCATATTGCAATAGTTTAGGCCCTGCACAATCACCAGCTGCGGCTGGGGGCGTCTTTTGGCTTGTATCCGAAAAAATGAGGCTTACATTTTTGCTTTCTCCTGTACTATTCAAAAAATTATATTGGCTAAATAGGTGCTGTTGAAGAGCTGCAGATCGGGTCTTTCGTTCGTCCTTTAGTGCTTCTATGTCTTGTAATGCTATTTTTAGACTTTGTTCTGCTGCTAACACTCGTTTTCGCCAGTAACTTGTTAAGTACTTTAACTGCCGTTTGCCATGTAAACTTTCTTTAATCAGGGCGTCTTCTAGCTCTGAGATCTCTGGGGGCGATAGCCTTATTGCCGCGTTTTCTCGTTGTTGGGCTCTGGTTTGTTTGTCTTTTTTGAGTTGCTCTTTAAAACGCGTCAAAGCCTGATTCATGTGTTCTTTTTCCTGTTGATAGGTGGTTTGATGTGTTCTTAAAGTGGGGGCCTCTTCTAAATTTTTAATTTGCTGATTGAGTTGTGTGATGTGTCTTTCTTCTGTTTTGTAATGTGACTCTGGGTGAGAGGCATCATAAATAGGAGGTACAAAACCATGTTTGTCTTCATAAACCGTGCTTGTGCCTGAAACAGCAGCTAAATAAGCTATTTTGTGAGCACTTGTCTTAACCACTAAAACACCAAACATCTTTCCTTTTGTACAGTCTTTTGCTGCTTGTGTCTTTAGGGTTTCTTTGAGTTCTTCAACGGCTATCACACATAAAGGGTGTGGATTAGAATGGAAAGGATTGGTAAATACCTTGGGCTCCGTTTGGTCACTAATATCCGACGTAAAGTATTTTAGGCAATCTGGTTTTGATGAACAATGTGGCATTAGTTATTTTCCATTAATACATAAGTGCTGCAAAGTTATCTACCAATATTAAGAATTAGCAGATTCATCCATATAATTTTTTCGTAAGCCTTTTCATTTGAAACAATGAGTGGTATTGTGGGAATATTAACCAAATGAAAAGTGTTACTATCAAAAAATGTTGTTTGTTTTGTTAATCGTCTTTAGTTCTGTACCATAGCCATTTTTACAATAATAGGTTGTACTAAACGTTGAAAGTCGCTGTAACTCATTTGGATGAGTTCAGTATGAGAACAAGCATTAAATGCGATGGTAATATCTTTGGTAAGTACTTCTGCTACATAGACTTTTATGTTGTACAAATTGCCAAAAGGGGGCATGGCTCCCGCCTCGCAGTCACCAAAAAAATTTAGAAACTCTGCTTCTTCTGCTAGGCGTACGTCTTTGGCACCTGTGGCTTTTAAAAGTGCTTTTACATCCAGTTGATGAGAAGCTGGAAGAACAGCCATGTGCATACACCCATCAATTTTTATAATAACCGTTTTTGCAATCTCCTTCCCTGAAATGTGGGTTTTAGCGGCTGTTTTTTGGGCGGTATAACTCCGCGGATGTGAAATGCGTTTGTACTCAATCTGTTCACGGTCTAAAAACTCCTCTAGTTTGCGTATCGGCATGGCTAATTCCTCCTGTTATTTTTTATTTGAAAATATCGATGTAGAGATGATTAAAATACAATAAATTCGAGAACTAATCAAGAGAATATTCGAAATTTTCAGATGTTTAACAACTTGCTTATGATGAGGTTTGCAAACCGAATCCTGTTGGTTGTTGATGTGTAGTTTATGTTTCCATGGGCAGTAATGGATTGGGTATAAAAAGGCTTTGAAACAAAAAAATCCGGCCTTAGAGACCGGATTTTATAAGTATCGTATAAACTACCTTGTGTTAGATAATTAATATCGCATCACCATACGTACCAAAACGGTATTTCTCTTTGACAGCTACTTCGTAAGCTTTCATCATAAAATCATAACCACCAAAGGCAGCACCCATCATCATTAACGTAGACAATGGCGGGTGAAAATTAGTAATCATGCAGTTAGCCACTTGAAAATCATAAGGAGGGAAAATAAATTTATTGGTCCATCCTTCAAACGGTTTCACGTGACCAAAGGTAGATACCGAACTCTCAAGGGTACGCATCACCGTGGTGCCCACTGCACAAATTCGTTTTTTCTTGTCCTTAGCGCTGTTGATGATTTCGGTAGCTGGTTCGGTAATAATTATTTGTTCCGAATCCATCTTGTGTTTGGTAAGATCTTCTACATCTACACTACGGAAATTACC
>QKIO01000098.1 GCA_003251015.1 Bacteroidales bacterium | reverse complement strand
TATTTACCAATATTCATACCTGTTCAATTTTACACTTGAGTGCAAAGGAACATAATTCAAAAGGGCGACAAGCTTTTGACAGGTTAGAATGCTGTGCGTAAAATAGATACGCCACAATTTAACAAATATTAATAGACACTAATGGTTTTCTTGTTTGTGCAAATTCAAGAAGCATCTCTTTATAAGATAAAATATTAGGTCCGCCAATATCAAAATCTCTATTAAATGTCTTTGGGTTAAAAATCGTTTTTGAAAGTATTTGAATTACATCTGATATTCCTATTGGTTGACATTTAGTATTTAACCATTTAGGTGCCACCATAATGGGGAGTTTTTCTACTAAATCCCTCATTATTTCAAAGGAGGCACTTCCTGAACCAATAATAATACCAGCTCTCAAGGTTGTGAAACTATATTTGCCTTTACTAATTTCTATTTCAACATTTTTTCTGGAAGCCAAGTGCTTTGATAATTCAGATTCATTAATTATGCCACTTAAATACACAACATGTTGTGCATTGGTTTTATTAATAGCATTTCTGAAATTAATAGCAGATTCTTTTTCTAGTGCAAAGTAATCCGAAGACGCTGACATAGAATGCACTAAATAAAAAGCCCCATCAATATCTTTTGGAATATTTTCCAATGAAGCTTTGTCTAGTAAGTCTATTTGAACAACTTCTATCCTTGATTTTAGAGATGGAGGTGGTACAAATCTGCTAATATCTCTAACACAACAAATTACTTCATGACCATTTTCTACCAAAACAGGTAGAAGTCGTTTGCCAATATATCCAGATGCACCTGTTAGTAGTAGTTTCATTTTTTTAAAATTAAACACAACGATTGATGGTGTGTTTTGTGGCGGAATATCGGGTTAATCTGCTGTGTAATTTAGCGAATGTTTTTGCGAAGAACAAAACCTAGCAATAGCTTGCGCTTATTTTCATAAGCTCTTATTATGCGCTGTTGATATTACACCAATTCTGTTTTTCTTAATCCAAGCTTGGGCTTATTCAATTTTTTAATCGATTCTCTAACCTTATCTCTTGTCTCTGATTGAAGAAAAGTAGGAACCAAAACATTTAAATTTATCCCTAAAACCCTATGAATAATAACCAAATCTTTTAATGTAAATTGAGATACCCCATTTATCAATTCGCTCATATAAGATTTTGGATGACCTAAAACAAATCCTAAATCCTGCTGGGTCATGTCGTATTCATTTAGTTTTTTTCTAATTGAATTCTTTCGCTTATTGATAAATATTTGTTCGTAATTCACAATCTCCTCTGCTTTATCAGACTCCAATAATTGTGAATCAGTAATTTTATCGAAATCAGACCACTTTCTGTCTTCATACTCCTTAATCAAATCTCGAAGTTTTTTTCTAATAGGTTTTAAATCAAGATTCTCACCTGTCATTAAACGTAATTTTCGCTCTAGCAGAGATGCCTTTTCTAAATCATACTCATTCTCTAAGCTCTTAATACTTTCAATCTCTTTTATGTTAATAATGTCTTTCATAATTACATTTCTTAAATCCAGTTATTATCTCTCAACCACTTTTTAATTACATTCCGATTATTTTTAAAAATCAGTTCGTAATCATCATGACTACCAGCCCAAACAATCGTTGCTTCGCCATTGACTTCAAACTCAATCATTATCAAAGTTCGATGTATATTGATGTTGAATAAATAAAACTCCCCACCATAAATACAATCTGCATCTGGTCTATTTTCAGTTAATTCTAGGGGATTTTTCCAATCATTATCCTCAATATCAGAAATTAACTGTTGGACTGCTTTCTCCAATTTTAAATTTCCTCTATTTTCCGAATTAGTTTACCCAGAATGTGTTTATTAATAATTCTCAAATCATTTAGATTTAAATTATTCTACGACAAAGATAGTGAATAGTTCGGATAAAAACAGAACTATTGTTGGAGATATTGCATAACTTCAATAGTGCCTAACAGTGTAACATAAGCAATTACCGATGCGTCTGTAGAATATAGTCGTAGGTAGATTTTGAAACGCAAATATACCCACTATTTATCTGATTGATAAAATAATAACAACCTCCCCAATGGTGCAACACTGTAATTAGCACCCTTAATGTTTTACCATCATTAATAACGGTTCTGGTTACGCTACGACCATCAAACTCAAACACCTCACTATTTACACCCTGAGGATAGGAATCTTTTAAGGGAGGTAATAAGGTTGCTGGACTATTGACTTCAGGCACACCACGTTTTAATTCTTTGTTGATGCTAGATTTAGATAGTTTGGCATCCTTAGTCTTTGATGAATTACCAACCGTTAGGTTGGCACGGGTTGGATTTTGTTTTTTAGTCTTGGAAGCTGACATCATCTTGTCAATCTTATACTTAATATTAAGCGAGTAATCCCTATCTGCGGCAAAATCACCCACCGAAATATCGTAACGGATAATAGCCACTGGATTTTTAAAAAACACCGTATCCACACCTTCAAACACATTAAATAAACGCACTTGCAGGTTATAAGGCTCCAACAAACTCTTATTTACCCCACTAGGCACTTCGGTGGAAAACTGAATTATCTTAGAAACATAACCCTTTTTGCTGAATTTATAAAAATAGTTTTGATTCCACTTTAACACACTGTAAAAATCACCTGTGGAGTTGACAGGTATTTTCTTTTCTATTTTACCCTCATACAAAACAACAGACACACCAGATAAAGCAGCCTTGTCATCCATTACCAGACCGCTTACAGTGTATTGCCCCAAAACTTGAGTGACAGTTACAAAAAAAAGAAAGCCGGATAGTAAGAGTCCGGCTCTGAACTGATTCATAAAATAAATTTTGTTGAAAATAGACAACTCAATGATTAAACACTAATAATGGTGTGGTTGAATGGAAAAGCATCTTTTTGGCAATGTTGGGATTTAACAAACGACTTAACAAACTTCTTTTCTTACGGGTAAAACATAAAATATCAATTTGTTTTAATTTTAGATAATTCTCAATGCCAACCACAAAATCATCATGTTCAACCAAGTCACAAACAACAGTGGTTTGTGGATATTTATTACTAAGATACGTACTTAATCCATTCATCTTTACATCATCCCACTGCGAATGCTGACGTTTACTCACATGCGCACAAATGATTTTCATATCTAAGGGACGAATCAGTTGCTCTAGGCCTTCAATGGCATCAAAGTCGGACTCTTGAAAATCAGTAGCATACATAATATTCTTCAATGCATGAAGACCTGTATATTCAAAATCCTCCGGAATAGCTAACACCGGTACTTTAGCCTGATCCATTACCTCAGCGGTTACACTCCCCACTAAATCAAGCATCTTTTTATCTTTACCTCTGGTGCCCATTATCACAACCAGAGGTTTATACTTTTCACTGAAACGTAAGATTTCCTCCTCGGCTACCCCTTTAATTAACATGGATTTAAGTTGCACTTTTTTATCTCCCAATTTATCATTTAGGTCATTCAAATAAACCATCATGTCCGCCATGCCCTCTTTAGCTTTACCTTCAAGCTCCATAATCATCTCATCCATATTCATGTCGTAGGTCAACGATTCGGAAAAAGGCATGGTATTAATAAAGGGACTATAGTACGTATGAAAAACAACCACTTCAGCATTAAGTAGACTTGCCCAATCTAAGGCAATAACCGCCGCTTTTTTAGAATATGACGAAAAGTCTATAGGTAACAACACACGTGGTGTTTCGGGTGCAGCTACTTTTGTGGTTTTGGGTGATGGATTATCTTTTTGGAGCATCCCCTCTAAAATAGGCATTGATTGTTCAAGACTCGTTTCTAAAATTTTCACTTTAACACCCAATGAAATAGCACCTTGTATCACATTTGTATCTTCAAGAAAACATTCAACACTAGCTTGATCTAATAGGGTTTTAAGTATTTGTGCTTTCTCGTAAGACAAAACAGCCAGAGTTATAATTTTAGCTTCCATGATATAGAGGTTTAAAAGGTTATTAATGCAAAAAGATAACGAGAATACTAGAAATAAACAACAAGATAACTTAATTTTCAGAACCAACCCTCGAAACGGTATAAACTCCTTTTATGTTCTTAATTTTTTTAATCAGCAACGTTAAACTACTGATATTATCCACAAACACCGTTAAGGTGCCTTCAAAAAACCCTTCGTTGGAATCAATGGAGATGGAACGGAGTTTTATCTTTTGTTCCTTATTAATAAGTTGAGAGATGTTGGTTACAATGCCAATATCATCCGTACCAGTCACTTTTAAAGTAGCCTGGTATTTAGCATCCGACCCTATAGTCCATTGGGCATTAACAACCCGATATGAAAATTTGGTTCGCATCTCAGGCGCATTAGGACACGAATTACGATGTATTTTAATGCCTCCCGTGGACGCCACAAAACCAAACACATCATCGCCAAACACAGGACTACAACACTTTGCCAATGAGTAATCAACCTTCGTTAAGGTTTGGTCAATTATTAATACATCATCATCCGACACCACGTCGTTAACAAAATTAGTAGCACTCCGTTCGTTAGCTAATTCCGGCTGTTCAGGCTCTTTTTTAGTGGTGTTAATGATAAACTCCTTGATTTGCATAAAATCAATTTTATCACTCACTATGGCAGCCAAAAAATCATGTGTTACCTTGTAACCAAAATGTTTAACCATAAGATTCAGAACTTGATCTGTTAACTCAAATTTCCAATTCTTAAGTCGACGGCCAAGCATCTCACGTCCCAGTTCAGCTTCCTTATACTGCATTTCACGCAGCGTTTGTTTCAGCTTAGAGATGGCCTTAGAAGTCACAACAATATTAATCCAATCTGGCTTTGGTGTTTGATTAACAGATGTTTGTATATCTACATGGTCGCCATTTTGTAATTTATGTTTGATGGGAACATTCCGGTTATTGACTTTTGCCCCAACGCATTTTTTGCCCACATCGGTGTGTATATCAAACGCAAAATCCAGCACAGTAGAGCCCTTTTTTAAGCGTCGTAAATCCCCTTTTGGTGTAAATACAAACACCTCTTCCTCGTAAAGATCAAGTTTAAAATCCTCGATAAAATCCACTGCGTTTAACTCCGGATTCTCAAGTATCTCACGCACATTAGACAACCACTCGTCCATGCCCCGCTCCCCTTTAATACCTTTGTATTTCCAATGGGCAGCCAAGCCTTTTTCAGCAATTTCATTCATGCGGTGTGTGCGGATCTGCACTTCCACCCATTTTTTATCAGGCCCCAAAACAGTGGTATGCAACGACTCGTACCCATTTGATTTAGGCACCGAAATCCAATCTCTCATTCGACTGGGGTTGGGCTGATACTTATCTGTTACTATAGAATAAACCTGCCAACACTCCGATTTTTCATTTTTGGGAGCGCTATTCAAAATCACTCTAATAGCAAATAAATCAAAGACTTGCTCAAAAGGTGTATTTTGATTTTTTAATTTATTCCAGATTGAATGAATGGTTTTTGTACGTCCTTTAATTTCAAAATCAAAGCCATGAGCTTGAAGCTCCTTTTCGAGCGGTGCAATAAATTCGGCAATGTATTTATCACGAGCACGTTTGTTCTCATTCAATTTCTGAGCAATGGAAGTATACATCTCACGATTTGTATATTTCATCACCAAATCCTCCATTTCAGATTTGATATTATACAAGCCCAAACGATGAGCCATTGGCGCATACAAATACGCCACCTCACCACTCAAACGTATCTGGTCGGCTTGATTATACGCCCCTAAGGTGCGCATGGTCCGTAACTTATCTGCAATAATAATTAACACCACCCTAATATCATGGGCAAAGGTGAGTAGCAATTTTCTGAAATTCTCGTTTTCGATGGATGTTTTTTTAGCATATAACTCATCCACCTTCACCAATCCCTTCACAATACCAGCGGCTTGAATGCCATACAACTTCTCAATCTCGTCAGCCGTAATTTTTTTATCAAGCACCGCATCGTACAGCAACGCACAAATAATAGCCGTGCGTCCCATCCCTACTTCATTAACCAAGATAAGAGCCACCTCCAACGCATGTTGAACTGACAAGTCACCCGAAGCCCGACGCAACGTTTCTGTTTCGTTTGGCACCGATATTTCTAAAGCCTTACGAATCAAAACATCATCACCCTTTTCCATAATGGGTTGACAAGCCTTTAATAGTTTTCGATACGTCCTTAAAACAATGCTTTTTTCTTCTTGTGTGATGGGAGTCATATAATTACAAATAAATAAGTGATAAACAAGTTGGTGATGCGCGACCACTACCAAACGTAAAATTACCAATTCCATACAGATGGCACGGTAAAGTTAATACAATGCCATAAATTCATGGCATTAGGTGGGTAAAACTCAGGTGTCGAAACCGCATTTTTTACACAAAATGTGATTCTTTGATACACAACAGAATACAGGCATCCACAAACAGAGTAATCAACCCAATGACCAAAGCATCAATACCTTTAGACAGATGTTACAATAATATCGGTTTATCCTTGTCGCCTACTGGATTTTTTTGTATATTTTCGTTTCAAATAATCATATAAAAACTCTAGTTATGAAAAACATTGGATCATTTTTAGGCGGTCTATTAGCAGGAGCTGCCATTGGTGCAGCGGTAGGCATCTTATTAGCACCAAAAAGTGGCGCGGAAACACGCCAACAGATTAAAGACAAACTGAACGAACTAGAAGATGAATTATCGACCATGCGTGAGAAAGTAAAAGAAAAAGGGCATGAGATAAAAGAAAGTACAAAGAAAAAAATGTACGATCTGGAAGCCAAAATTGAATCGTTGATGAAAGAATACAAGGAAAGTCTACATTTATAATAGACGCGCTCCACAGATTAATAAGCAGACAAAAACGCCGATACAAAAGACCTATGAAAGATACTATTTCTGATGAGTTTAAGGAAGTTAAAGATGACGTAGAAGACTACGTAAACGCCAGATTAGATTTAATTAAGATTCATGCTGCAGAGAATTTATCCAAATTCTTTTCTGGATTAATGATCAACATGGTGGTGTTTTACATCTCTATGTTTGTGCTATTATTTACCTCCATGGCCATAGCGGTGTGGTTAGATCGAGTGTTTGAAAGTAGCGGAATCGGATACTTAATTGTTGCGTTTTTCTACTTCTTATGTGGCATCGTATTCTTTCTACTTCGAAGCGTATTGGTTGAAAAGCCAGTTATTAAATCATTTATCAAATTATTTTTTCCATCGTTTACAGACTATAATAATGAAAATGAAAAGCAATAACTATCAGCACATAGAGTCGTTTAAAGACTTTGAAAATGAAAAGATTAAGCTTTACTTTCAGATTAAGCTTGTGGAAAAGAAGTTAGAGCTGCGCTACTTAGAATTAGGTAACTTATTAAACCCTATGCGTGTTATTCCCATGCTCTTTTCGCAATGGATGACACCTATTTCAAGTGCAATAAAAGGTTTGGTATCTGGTTTTCTTAATAAATACAGTGAAAAACAAACCAATTAGGCTTGTTTTAATGTAAAATAGGCGTTAAAAACTTTGTTAATCACCGTAAATAAATTAATTTTGCAACCGATTTCACGTAATCTCTAACTGAACAAGGGAGTCATGTAATATTGCGTGGATAAGTATTCAATCCAAAAAAAGAGAATAATGGATTTAATTAAAGTAGCAGAAGCCGCTTTTGCAAGTGGCGTTGAGATTCCAAAATTTGGATCAGGTGATACCGTTTCTGTATCTTACAAGATTCGTGAAGGAAACAAAGAGCGTATTCAGGTATTTAAAGGTGTTGTAATCCAGATCAAAGGAGAAGGAATCAACAAGCGTTTTACAGTGAGAAAAATCTCTAATAACGTAGGTGTAGAAAGAATTTTCCCATTTAACTCTCCTTTTATCGACAAAGTAGAGTTGAACAGACAAGGTAAAGTTCGTCGCGCTAAATTATTTTACTTACGTGCGCTTACCGGTAAAAAAGCTCGTATCAAAGAGAAAAGAGTTTAACCATTATATAAATGGTACAAAAAAGCCTTCGTT
>QKIO01000303.1 GCA_003251015.1 Bacteroidales bacterium | reverse complement strand
ACAAGTACATCTTCCAATACGGTTGCACGCACTTCGCTTACAACTCGGTTAAAGCAACAGGCCAAAGTGCTGGCACATGTTTCGCCACCTGTTATGTAGTACAGTAGCAATTCGTTACCATCTTTATCTTCTCTCACTATCTTTATGTTTCCCGAAATAAGCAGTGGCATATAAATAAGGTCGCTCCCTATATCAATAAGATTTGAGTCTGTTGGATAATTTTTTAGCAGGCAATATTTTTCCATCTCATCTAATAAAGGCATTTCGTTGAGTATGGGAAAGCTAGCTTGGATTAATGATTTTATCGACATGTGTCTTGGTTTTATTCATAAGTTGCCTTTCTGCAAAATAGTATGCTTACATTAGGCGTTATTCGCACTGTGCAATTGTTTTTTTGTTGATGGAAGTATTACTGAATGATTAATTTAACCATCAACCTCTTTTACTAATGTCTTTTAATTCGCTTATATTAAGCAATTTAATGTCTTTTCCATCCAGTTTTATTAAGTTGTCTTTTTCAAACTGTTTAAGAAGTTTAACGGCACTTTCAGTGGAAATTCCAGCAAAATCGGCGATGTCTTTTCTCACCATCAATTGAAAAACATCAGGAAACTCAGCCTTAAAACCATTGATGTACAATAAAGTTTCAGCTAAGCGACCATTCATTTGCTTGTAAAGTATTGTTTTAAGTTTTGAATACAAATTGGTGTTGTGATCGGTATAACGGCGCATTAAACCAAAACCAAAAATACCGTTGTTATTAATGGTTTCGATGATGGCAGCCTTGTCAACTAAAAAAACTTGGCAATCGGTAAGGGCCACTGATGAATATGAAAACGTATTATCAGTAAAGACAGACGATAAACCGATGAATTCACCTGGGCCTATAATGCGTATATTATAGCTTTTGTTGCTTTCGTCTTCGATGTATTGCGTTGCCAGTCCTTTGGCCATTAATAAAATATAGGAAGCAAATGCACCTTGTTTGGTAAGGTTGTCTCCCTTTCGGAACTGAACTTGAGTTTTACCCGTTTGAATTAATGCTATTTCGGTGGCCGATAAGCTTTGAAAGCATGGTGCTTGCAATTCGCAAATAAAATCTTTATCCCCTTTAACAATGGATTTCATGGTGGTGTAATAAATGAATGGTAAACCACAAAGATAGAATTATCTATCGTTTAGATCTGCCTCAATAAAAAACTTAAGCATGATCAATTTTAAAGCCGTCGAGCATCAATCCATTTTTTTAGCTCACGTGATTTGGTGTATCTACATTTGTAATATAAGTTTTAATACACAAAAACTAAAAATATAAATCAAAACATCATGGAAAAAATTGTAATTATTGGAGGAGTTGCTGCCGGAGCAACCGCAGCAGCTAAAGCACGTCGTTTGTCACCTAGTGCTAAAATTATTATGCTCGAAGCAGGACCTGATATTTCGTTTGCCAATTGTGGCTTGCCTTATTACATAGCTGGTGATATTAAAAGTCGCTCAAAACTTATCTTACAAAGTCCTGAAAGCTTTAACGACCAGTACGCCGTTGAGGTACATACACATACTGTAGTTACAAGCATCGATCGCTCATTGCACACCCTTAAAACAGTTGATAGTCGCAGTGGAGATCTAAAAACGTTTGAGTATACGAAATTAATTTTAGCTCAAGGAGGTCGTCCTGTAAAACCTACTTTGCCTGGAGCTGACAATGACCATGTCTTCACCTTATGGACGCTAGAGGATATGGATAAAATTGAAAACTATTTAAAAGAATACAAACCTAAGACGGCCGCCGTTGTGGGAGGTGGGTTTATTGGTTTAGAAATGGTAGAGGCTCTCGTGAAAAGAGGATTAGATGTGAATGTTATTGAAATGATGCCCCATGTTATGGCTTTGATGGAGCCAGAAACAGCTGGTTTTATTGAGCGTGAGTTGCTTGGGTTTGGCGTTGGTGTTCATACTAAAGCAGGTGTTACCGAAATTGGTGCTAATACCGTAAAGCTCGATAATGGCGATGTGTTAAAGGCTGACATGGTACTACTATCTATTGGTGTTAGACCAACATTACAATTGGCTAAAGATGCCGGATTAGATATTGGGGAAGCAGGTGGCTTATTGGTAAATGATCGTTTACAAACTTCAGATGCAGATATTTACGCTGCTGGTGACATGGTGGAGTTAGAACACCGAGTGAATGGTAAAAAAGTCAGAATCCCTCTTGCTGGACCAGCTAATCGCCAAGGTCGTATTGCAGCAGAAAATGCTTTAGGTGGTAATCATGTTTATAAAGGTTCAATAGGCACTTCTGTGGTGCGTGTATTTGAAGCCGTAGCAGGCATTACAGGTTTGTCTTTAAAGCAAGCACGTGCTGCAGGTATTGATGCTGATGCCATTGTTGTGCATAAGGAACACCATACATCTTATTATCCTGGATCTGAGCAGGTGACTGTAATGGTGGTGTACGATAAAAATACAGGTGTTATCTTAGGAGGTCAAACCGCTGGTTATAAGGGTGCAGATAAACGCTTGGATGTGCTAGCTACTGCTACAGCTTCCAAATTAACGGTGAGTGATATTGCCGATATCGATTTTGCTTACTCTCCTCCAATTGGCACCGCTAACGATGCCATCAACATGGCTGCCTATGCTGCTGAAAACCGTATGTCGGGCTATAGTCCTTCTATCACAGCCACTGAACTAGATACTTTTTTGGAAGGTAAGAAAGTTACGTTTGTAGATGTACGCGATGTTTTTGCGTTTAAGAAGACACATATTAAAGGAGCCTTGCACATGCCTTTGGAATTATTGGCGGAGAAGATGACTGCCCTTTCTAAAGATGACTTAATTCTTGTTTATGACGAAACGGGCAAAAAAGGTCATCAAGCATTACGTACCATGATAGGTGCTGGATTCTCTAACGTTGTAAATATTTCAGGAGGTCATGCTTCTTTGCAGCGCCAAGCAATGGCTGTTGGTTTTAACAGTATTCATATTGGGCTATTGCCAATCGTTGTTAAATCATTAGAAGACGAAGTTGAAATAGAAGACGTTTTAGAGTCTGAAGATGTAGCTGCAGACTCATCCATTTTAATAGTGGATGTGAGAACACCAGCCGAGTTTTCAGGCGGTGCTTTCCCTGGCGCGGTCAATTTCCCTCTTGATAGAATTATGAATGGTGAAATTGACTTTGGAGCGGATAAGAGCCGCGAGATGGTGGTGTATTGCGCTTCAGGAGCACGTTCGGCCTATGCACAACAGGTATTGTCTCAAAATGGCTATACCAATGTTAAAAATGGAGGAGGCATAGCTTCCATGATGGCGAATGCCTAAATGTGTACTTTTCATTTTTATCCTTCCGAGCATTTTTTGTTCGGAAGGATTTTGTATTTATGAGACTTTTAAATGGGTAGAATGGATTTTTATTTGGGGCATATTTTTTTACCTTTGAAAAATTCCATTAAATTATCTTAAAATAATCCTTATGAAAATCTCATTTCTAGCTCTATTCCTTGTTGTTACAGCTTTTGGCCTAGAGGCGCAGGTTAGTTTAATCAAGAACATTGGAAAAAATATTGAGCACTCTTCCATCTCCGAAAAATCCATTTATTACAAGGCCGAGCCAGAAGGTAACGTTATCACCTTTTACAATCCTGATTTTACAATTTATTCTGAAACCACCATTCCGCTAGCTGATGGTTATTCAATTACCCGTATCGACCATGTGTCGGAACATGTTTTTAATACCAATGCAAAAGTGGAGTTTACAGTTTATTCTGAGAAGTGGAATGCTGCCGTTATGGAGTATGAGAAAAGCTTTAAGTTATTTGATGAAGAAGGTACTGAGTTGTTTGATTTCGGTAGAGCCTCTTCAGGCGATGTGTATGTGGTAGATGGGTCGTACCGCTTTCAATGTGGAAAATACGATGCTTCCTGGGTATATGATTCAGAAGATGTTTACCAGTTGGCAGCCATCCCAACCTTAGCCCCGTCAATAACTTCTAAATCGGCATTGAAAAGTAGTGCGTTCCCAAACCCAGCAGTCGATTACATTAATTTGCCATATTCCATTGAAAATGGGGTTTCCACCAATCTTACCATCTATGGTAATAATGGACAGTTAATTGATAACAAACGTATTGGGAGTGATTTTAGCTACATTCGTTTAGATGTATCCAATTATAAACCAGGGGTTTATTACTACAAGTATAATAACGAGAGTTCTAAGTTTGTTGTGAAATAAATGACCAATCTGAACTAAAAAAAGGTTCTGTTAATGTTTAAACAGAACCTTTTTTTATTGACGCTATTCTTAATATTCGTTCTCTTTAAAAAATTGCTTTAAATAAGCCTCCATAAAAACATGACGTTCCTCAGCCATCTCTTTTCCTGTAGCAGTTTTCATTTTGTCTTTCAACAATAGTAACTTTTCATAAAAATGATTGATAGTAGGTGCTTCACTTTTACGATAGTCCGAAGTAGAAGTAAAGAGTTGAGGTTTTTGCTCAGGGTCAAAAAAAACTCGATTCTTCAAAGCCCCGTAACTAAACGCTCTAGCAATACCAATGGCTCCCATAGCATCTAAGCGGTCGGCGTCTTGTACAATTCTAAATTCTAGCGAGTCGAAGCCATCACCCTCCAAACTTTTAGAAAAAGATAGGTGAGTGATAATCTTAATCACATGCATGCTTCGGTTGGCATCCCATTCAAGTGATTGTAAAAATAATAGTATCTCATTAAGCGCTGTTTGTTCATCAAAAAATTTGGCATCAGCAGTGTCGTGCAACAGCGCAGCGATGTGTATCACTAATTCATCGCCACCTTCACGTTTACAAATAGTTAAGGCATTATTAACCACTCGTTTCACATGCCAATAGTCGTGTCCGGGATCGACATTGACCATCCGTTCTTGAACCCAATTTTCAATGTTTGATATTATCATAGAATCGTTTTTAACCAAAGCTCTAAAATAGAGTTTTTGAGTGAGCTATTATTATTTATTATTAACTAACATAAGCTCTAAGGTTCAAAAAAAACACCGTATAGTATATGTAATCAATACTTAATATTCATGGACGCTATAAACACTTTGCATTTTAGCCTCTACAATCGTATAAGTATTACTATTTTTGGGGACTCAAAAAAACAAAGATGGCAAAGATATTATGCATCGAAACATCTACTTCGGTATGTTCGGTGGCTTATTGTGAAGATGGAAAGGTAGTGAGTTCGAAGGAGTTGTACGAGATTAATTCGCACGCTAGTCATTTAACCGTACTTATTGATGAGTTATTTACAGAACCGAACACACCTACTCTACAAGCCATTGACGCTGTGGCTGTCAGCTCAGGCCCGGGGTCGTACACCGGCTTGCGAATAGGCGTTTCTACGGCTAAGGGCATCTGTTTTGGCTTGGGCAAACCACTTATTGCCATCGACTCGTTAACCATTATGAGTTACCCCGTGGTTAAATCAAATACTTTAGAAACGGAAGCTGCCACACTTTTTTGTCCTATGATGGATGCCAAACGCATGGAAGTGTACACGTCTTTGTTTGACAGAGAGATGAACCAGATAGAGCCCATATCGGCCAAAATTATTGAGGAAGATGCGTTCTTGGATCAATTACAAACCTCCAAAATTGTATTTTTTGGCAATGGGGCCGAAAAATGTCAATCCACCATTACTCATGTCAACGCCTCATTTTTGAGTGATTCCCATCCGTTGGCTAAAAACATGGCAACATTAGTTGAAGAAAAATACCAAAATCAACAGTTTGAAGATGTGGCGTATTTTGAGCCCTTTTACCTCAAAGAATTTATGATTACTCAATCCAAGAAAAAGGTTTTGTAGTAAAGGTGTTTAATGTGATTTTCAAATTTAATAGTCCAACTATTCTATATAACACTAAGCCCTAGCACATAAAAAGTGCTAGTTTTGCACCTTTGTGGGGTGAATAATGAGTGGGCACTAACATAGGCATTGCATCCACCACAGCACAAAAACACTAGTACAAACCATCATTCTCAACCAAATGACCAATGAGATGTTATTTGATTTAGACGTATACTAAAAGAATTAAAAGTGAAGATTGGTTCATTAGAATTTAAAACTGCTCCTCTGTTATTAGCTCCCATGGAGGATGTGACAGACCCGTCGTTTCGTATTTTATGTAAAAAATATGGCGCCGATTTAATGTACACCGAGTTTGTATCGGCCGATGCCTTGATACGTGATATTGCATCTACCAAACGTAAATTAACCATCTTCGCCGAAGAGCGTCCTGTGGGCATCCAATTATATGGCAACGACATTGACGCCATGGTTGAAGCAGCCATCATTGCAGAGTCTGTTAATCCCAATTTGATTGATATTAACTTTGGATGCCCAGTTAAAAAGATTGCCAAAAAAGGAGCTGGATCTGGTATGTTACGCGATATACCCAAGATGCTTGAGATGACCCAGCGCATTGTAAAAGCGGTGAATCTACCCGTAACGGTAAAAACACGTTTGGGCTGGGATGAGGAATCAAAAGTGATTGTGGAGGTGGCCGAACAATTACAAGATGTAGGTATTCAAGCACTCACCATACACGGACGCACCAGAGCGCAGATGTACACTGGCGAAGCCGACTGGTCACTGATTAGAGCTGTGAAAAACAATCCACGCATGCACATTCCCATTATAGGCAATGGCGATATTAACAGTGCCGAAAAAGCAAAACTATATTTGAATGAATATGGGGTGGATGGCCTAATGATAGGAAGGGCTAGCATTGGTCGCCCATGGATTTTTGAGGAGATTAAACATTACCTCACCACCGGCGAATTAATGCCAGAAATAGCGGTAGATGAACACGTAAATCGGGTGGCAGAACATTTATATCAAACCGTAGAGTGGCTGGGCGAATACAGGGGCATTCTACACATGCGTCGTCACATGGCGGTGTCGTTTAAGGGTTTGCCAGACTTTAAATCCTTGCGCATAAAAATGCTGAGAGCCGATACGGTGCTTGGCATCGAAGAGGTATTTAATATCATTAAAGAGAAGTACGCCGATTATCAACCTACGATTTCGGAGTAGTAGCGTTTTACAATCACCTTTACAGGATACCAAGCGGCTAAAAAGCCAATGGTAGAAACAGTGACTAAAACCAAAAGGATATCACCAATATTGAGTTTTACAGGATAGGCATCGGTAATAAACGTACCGGTGCCCTGAAAACGCACTAAACCAAATTGTTGTTGTATGACCACCAGCACAACACCAAGCATCAAACCAACAAACACACCCATTAGAGAGATTAACCATCCTTCAATGAGGAAGATGCGTGTGATTAATTGTTTGTCGGCACCCATGTTTTTAAGGGTGAAGATGCTTTCTTTTTTCTCGAAGATAAGCATCGAAAGGGTTCCAATGATATTAAAAGCGGCAATAACAAGGATGAAGGATAAGATTAAAAAAGCCATGAGTTTTTCGACCTTCATCATTTTGTAAAACGACTCGTGTTGTTGTTCTTTATCCAACACAAGGGTATGCGAACCTGTAATCTCTTGTATTTGATCCTGCACCTTGGAAAGCGAATAGGCAGGATCTACACTAATACCCAAGGCCGATACCACATCTTCTTTATACTCAAATAAACGTCTTGCCTGCTGTATGTTTACCAACACATACTTGCCGTCGTACTCCTGCTGTTTGACTTCAAACACGCCCGTTGGTTGCAAATATTCGGTTTGAAACGCATTTTGTGGCGACATCATATTGATGGCGCTAGTGCGTTTAGGCACATAAATAACCAAAGGTGAGACAAAATTAAGGCGAATAGCCATCTGGTCAGCTAAAATACTACCTAACACGCCTCTATTTTCGCCCTTTTCTTGCAACGAGAAGGACCCATCAATAATAATGGAATCAACACCACATACTTTATTAAATACGGAATCAACACCAAGTATGACACCAGGCATTTGACGTTTGTCGAATTTAAGTAAGGCTTGATCTTCGAGTAACTCAGTGATGTTTAACACGCCTTCCACGTTTTCTAAGGCGGCTTTATTAAGTGAGTCGAGCGACATCACCTTGCCCGTGGCTGGCAC
>QKIO01000067.1 GCA_003251015.1 Bacteroidales bacterium | reverse complement strand
AGGAGATTCGGCTATTTCTGAGATTAAGAAATCCATAAAAGAATCAGACAGAACAATCTTTGACCAAATTACGGTTGACAATTTTGGTTATTATTTAGGCTTTGATAAGTTGTAATACTTATTTAGAAACTCTATAATGGAATAACCTAACTCACGACCTAGATTTACTGGCACAGCATTACCAATCTGTTTGTACTGTTGAGCAATAGATCCCTCAAACTTCCATTCATCAGGGAAAGTTTGTATCCTAGCATATTCACGAACTGTAAATGGACGTGTTTCGTCAGGATGGCATCTTTCCGTTTGCTTTTGTGCAGGACTACAAGTTAAGGTTAAGCTAGGTTCATCCCAACCAATTCGGCGAGCCATGCCTGTTTTTCCTCCACCAAGATAAAAACTACCACCCATATATTCCTTTTGAATTTCGAGGGGTAAATCACGCCAATAGCCTTTGGGTGGAACTAAATCAAGTATTTTCTTTTTTGATATAGGGTATTTGGCACCGTCTGATTTTGGAACATTTGTGTCAAATAATTCACCTTTCTTTAAGGCATCAAAGAGGTTATAAATTTTGGTGTAAGGGGTAGGGTATTGGTATTTAATGTCAATATCTTTTCTAATCCCAACTAGAATTAAACGTTCTCTTTTTTGTGGTACTTTATAATTAATTGCTTTTAAAACTTGAAAAGGAACCACATTGTATCCGATTTCATCAAGAATTGAAATCATGCCTTGAAGCGTTTTTCCTTTTTCATGGCTTAGTAAACCTCGTACATTCTCTCCAATGCAGATTGCTGGTGATACTTCCTGAACAACTCTTGCAAATTCATAAAAAAGAGTTCCCCTAGCGTCATTTAATCCTAGTTTTTTACCTGCATAACTAAAAGCTTGGCAAGGAAAACCTCCAGTAACTACATCGACTTGGTTTTTATATTCAGCAAAACTAAAATCTTTAATATTTCCTTCTAATACATTCCAGTTTGGACGATTAGTTCGCAACGTACTACAAGCCCATTTGTCTATTTCGTTTAAGGCAACACAATTTAATCCAGCTTTTTCTAGTCCAACAGCTAAACCTCCAGCTCCTGCAAATAATTCAAGAACAGAATAGGAATGATCTGGCTCTACGAAATTTGAAATGTCATCACTATTATCTTTGAAGAATTCTCCAAGAAATGTTTGAACATCCTCTCTTCTATAAACACGATATTCAGAGCCGGGTTCTCTAACAGCCTTTAAGATGCCCTCATTATCCCATCTTCGAAGCGTTTGTTTACATTTACCAACTAATTCTGCTGTTTCCGAAAGAGATAGATATTCACTCATAACCACATTGTTAAACCTTGTACATTGGTTACAAATGTAGGTTTAAAATAATTGTAAAAAAAGGAAACGGAACAATCACCCAATAATTAAATAAATAAGTTTTGGAAAGTGCTTTCTTTTAGCCTGATAGTATAAAACAATTATGTTCGTATTTGGAAAAGTTATACTAAACGACTGCTTGACCAAGTGCTACTCGTATAAACACACTATCTTTGTGGCTCATTAGTTAATTTTAGTATGACTTATTATTGGAATCATTCCAAACGCTATAATGATTATAGTTCCTATATCCGAAAAACCTTTGGCGAGCGGGTGCAAAAAGTATCGGTTAATGCCGGGTTTACTTGTCCAAACCGCGATGGTTCAAAGGGGGTAGGGGGATGTGCCTTTTGTAATAATAGCACCTTTAATCCAGCCTATTGCGCACCTGAGTTATCCATTGCCGAACAAATAAAAAAAGGCCGCGAGTTCTTTTTTACACCTCGCTTTCAGGCTCAAAAATACTTAGCCTATTTTCAAGCCTATAGCAACACCTATGGTGAAACAGATGATTTAATAGCAAAGTATCAACAGGCTTTAGACCAATCGCAAGTGGTTGGATTGGTACTGGGTACCCGTCCCGATTGCATCTCTGATTCGTTAATAGAGGCCTTAAAACGTTGGAAAGACACGTATTATATTGCCATCGAATTGGGGGTGGAGTCTACCAATAATGCGACTTTAGACTACATAAACCGTGGGCATGGGTACGAAGAGGTGGTAGATGCCACCCATCGTCTACACGCCGCTGGCATACCGGTGGGCATGCATCTTATTTTAGGTTTGCCTGGCGAAAGTCGTGACCAACAACTTCAACATGCCATTGAGTTGAATAAATTACCAGTTGATTTCCTAAAGTTACATCAACTTCAAATTGTGTCAGGCAGCCGTTTTGCTGATGAATACGCAGCTAATCCCAACTTATTTTCGTTGTATACCTGTGATGAGTTTATCGAATTGGTTATTGATTTTATGGAGCTTCTAAAGCCTTCTGTGGTGATGGAACGATTTGTAAGTCAGGCTCCGTATGAATTGTTGCAGTCGCCTAGTTGGGGCGTTAAAAACTTTGAGTTTGTGGCCAAAGTAGAAAAACGACTGGTTGCTCGCGATACTTATCAAGGCAAATTTTATGTGGAATTGGTAAATTAACAAAAACAACAAACAGACAAAACCTCACAAAGCTATTGTTATTCCACCTTGGCGAATCAATTATTATAGCTTTATAACGGATACTGTGGATCGTTGAATTTGAGTTTTTTTTTGTTAAGAAGTAAATCATATCACTAAAATTTTCTGCATTTTCATACTCACTCTCGCCTTTCTCCAATTGCACTTTACTGTTTATCCTCTGTAAAACAACATTGTCCACTATTCATAAACCCAAAAATACGCACCCTCACAAAACCTTATAGAGCCAAAATCAGCTGGAACAAGAATAACCCTCAAACTCCCTCCAGCAAAACCGCAGGCGCAGAAATGAGCCTTTACAAAACTACCTGCAAAAAATTCTGAACCTAAAAACAAGCCATTCTCACCACCTCTAAGTTTTTTCACCAACACACCCTACCCCAACGGGGTTAAACCCACGTAGCCACGCATGATATGCGTGGTAACCAAGCGGCAAAGCACAACCACGAAGTGGTTGAACACAACGCATCCACCACACCAACCATACACTCTACACCCAACCCCAAAGACACACAACAAAAAAGGCGATCTCACGACCGCCCTTATTTGTATAGTAGAATAACGAATTATTTCTTTACGGGAATCACCACACGCTTATTCAACTTAGCTCCTTTTGCATTGGCCGCATTTACACGCACCACGTAATGACCAGCTCTAGTTGGTAAGTCGTATTCTTTTGAGTCACCCACAAACGTATCGTTTAACAAACCTTCACCCGACACCGAATATAACTTCACATCCACAGATTTCTGATAGTCGGTGTTTTTCACCTTCACTTTTAAACGACCGTTGTTGGCGGTGATAACAATGCCATCTTGAGCTTTGGTATCGTCTACCTGATCGGTTACATTGGTACTAGCCCCAGCAACACGAGAAAAATACAACACAAAACGATCGTCATTGGCAGTGGTTCCTTTCACACTAACCGTTACTTGTGGTGTCACACGTAAATCGTAGAAGGTATTTGTTTCCTTATCTTCTAGCTCTACGCTTACATCAGGCATAAACGCCTCAATATTTGTAGCTGCTATTGTCACTTTCTCATTGGCCACAGGCAAATAACCAAGTGCTATTTCACGCCCATCAATTTGAGTGGGCAGCGTACTTATGGCCACCTGACTGCCACCTTTAAGCGAATACACTTGTGGGTAATTAGCATCTATCTGCATTCGTTTTTCAGAGTCGGTAACACCAAACTCATCACGCCCAATGCCTTTAAAGGCCATCACCATTTCGTCTTTAGAAACGCCATTACCCATGGTCATTCTCAACACGTCATTGGTTGATGTTTTGCCCGACTTTAGGACGCCTGTTCCAGCCTCGTTTCTAGCTCCTGCCTTGATGGTAAACCAATCATTGGCGGTGTAGGTACGAATCCAAAACGACTGACCAGGCGCAATATACCCTTGCCCACCATTGGCACCAATACCCAAGGTCACATTATAAGTCGCAAAACCACGCACACCAGGTGTAATATCGGTTGTAATCCAGGTACTAAGTAATGCTTGTCCAAAATCCCACTCGGTCGTTTTATCTAAATCGATATAAGCAGGATAAGGGTTCGACATCAAGTGCCACGCATTAGTCAGAGGCGTACGTGTGATATTGCCAGTATTTAAAGCACCACGCGTCACCACATTGGTATTTGGGTTTTTAAAATACATCACGTAACCCATCAAGGTCTCGTTTAATGGTGTAGCATCTGCCACAATGGTATTACCAGTCCAGTTTGATGGCCATTTGTAAATAGCCACATCACGAGAAGCTCCAGATAACACGCCATAATTGCTAGCTACAGCACCATTAACCGCATGGCCGATGTACCAAAATTGCAAGGCATTCACATAAATCCACTCTATTTGAACACTTTGTGCCACTGTACCATAATTGATAAATGAGGCTGGGCTAGCTGATGTATTCTTAATAATTAAACTATTGGCAGGGCCAGTAATATTACCGTTAGCCACAAACCTACCTCCTGCATTTAAGGTTAATGTAGCTCCTGTGCTGATATTAACACCATCACAAACTGCTACTTCGCTCGTATTAATAACAGGGTTGTTGGCTGTTGCCGGTATCACCACTAACGAGGTTGCAATAGGTTTAGAACCGCCAAACCAGTTGCCGCCAGTAAACCAGTTGTTATCTACAGCACCCGTCCACTGCCAACGAGGCTGTGTGGTAGCAATGGCATAATATTGATTAGCCCCATTACAAGTCACCGTATTTTGAGTAGTGATGGTTCCCGCTGTTTTGGTACCAGTAACCACCACAGTTCCACCTACAGCCACCCACTTGGCACCGTCCCAACGAGCAATGCGCAATAGTGTTAAGTCAGAGGTGATACTCACCAAATTATTAGTGCCCGTTAAAGGCAAGGTTATTTTTGTTGATGCGGCATTAGGTCCCTTAATCATAAAATACTCATCGTTACTAACAATACTTACCGAAGCATCCATCACATCGGGATCGTAGCCACCAAGTAACGGCGATTGATTAAAGAACTCTGCAGACCAATAGGAGCCAGCCACACTTCGTGTTGTTAAAGCAACTGTTTTCAACTTACCCCCTTTTCCAACTCCAAAGGTTGAGTTGGCACTTCCACTGTCCATTTTACGACTTAACAAACCTACTACGTAATTGGTAGCCGATGGGACTGACACCAAACCATCGTACTTACTAACCTTAACTGTTTTGTTATTAAGCATGGTCATTAATCCAGTGGTATTGTAGCAGTAGTTCACCACCTCTACATCATCAGAAAACTGGTACCCTTGGGTATTTAACAACTGTAAGTCGTAAAAGCGTTGGTTGATAGCTGCAAAATTACCTGCGATAGATTGTGGTGTACTACCATTAAGAATAAACCGCTGACCGATGTATTCGTTTTTGAAATTGGCAGTACCCGCGTTACTGATGTTTCCTTTTACATACACATATTCATTAATATCTGTGTCCAAAGCACCAGTAGCCGCCACAATCAAATTACCATTGATGGTCGTATTTTTAATAGCGACTCCCAAACTAAAGTGTGATAGTTTTAAGGTTCCAGAACTTACTGTCACATCACCACAAACAGTAATAGCGGCATTGGGTAAGGTCTTAACCCCACTACCCACAATATTTAGATTCTTAAAGGTTAAATATCTATCACTAATGGTGTACGAAACTGCGCCACCATATTCCATGGTACCACCAGTACACGAGAAGAAAGCATCAAACTTACCAGCTGGCAATTGGTTGGTTGATAAAGCCAAAGTACCTACACCATCAACCACACCTAGGTTATGACCATAGGTGGCTAAAATCTCTAATCGCCCATCAATGGTGGTGGTATATACCCTACGTGAATTAGACGACATGGTAACGGTATGACCCGTTTGTATCAACACCCTATGACCCAGAGGCCCTCCAACAGGCACAGAACCACCACCCACACGTTCCCAAATGGCTTCATCCGTCCAGTTGCCACTGGCAATGGTTTGAAACAAGGGCACTTGGTCGGGTATATCGGCATCTAAACCTGCGGTATATTCACCCTTAATATCAGACACACCTGCAAAAGGAATGGTAATGGTATTAGCTGCTGCATCTACCACATCGGTAAACTTAGCCCAATCGATACCCACTAAACGAGCACCAATATAGGATGCTTCCGTTCCCACTACATCGCCATCTAAATAGTTAAACACTAAACTACCATTATAAGCAGTTAACCCTGTACTCTCAACCACCCAATAATACTTCAATACATTTGTTCCTACTGTGGGGTGAACTTGGTTAACCGGTTTCACAAGCACCGTGCCTGCAGCCGCATTAGATGTGGTAGTTAATAACACAGGAGTGTACTTGCTCGATGACCCTATGGGGAATAAGAAAGATGAGGCTCCCGCTGGAATGGATTTGATAACTCCTCCTGAGGTTCCTAAAACGCCATCGGTCAAAATCATATTACTGGATGAAAAAGCTGTGCCAGGCACGATAGTAGCACTGGTGCCTAGTGTTAATAACTGACTTCCGATATTAAACAATCCCCTTGTTAAAGTAAGATTATTAGACAGTGACACATTGTTTAATAAAGATGCCCCTGAGATATTATCCAGCTCCATCAAACCAAAGGTACCAGTACCCGAAAGTTTCTGAGTTACTCCACCACGTAGTTTCAAACCAGAAGTACTTACTAAAGGCGTTGAGTTGATAAAAGCACCATTATTCACCACATTTTGTTTGGCTATAATGGCATTTCCGCCATCCACAAACTGAGGTGAGTTAACTTCTAAGGTTCCATTCACCGTTAGTACCGATGCGGGTTGCATGGTGAGCGACGTGCTTGAATTAACCTTCACATTCATCATGGTTGGCGAACCAGTAATGGTTTGTGTACCTCCACTAAATGTGGTAATATCCGTGGTACCACTAGTCCACAAGCCTTGGAAATTTAAGTCTCCCAATAAAGTCACATTCCTGTTATTGGTTGAGAAACGAGCCAAAGCATTACTAAATAACATGGTTTGATTCACCTGCAACGGCAAGGTCATTAAAGTAAGTGTTGCCGTACGGTTATTGATAGTATTACCTCCAATAGTCAACTTAGGCAAAGCAATACTTGAGTTCATGGTATATGTTTGAGTGGTGTTTAAAGTACCTTGAGAGAAGATAATCTCACCTCCTGTCACCGACGAAGTGCTAGGTGTTAAATACAAATCTCCAAATGTAGTACCACCACCTCTACGGATGGTTATTGTACCACCACTCATAGTAAATTCACTACCCGTATTTAAGACCTCAAGGCGCGCTCTGCCATAACTCCAATACTGACCATGTATTAAAACCTGCCCACCTGTTTGGCGATATTTTAAAGAGCCACTTATTGAATTGGTCAAACGACGTATTTGAGAGTTAACCTCTAATAAGCCATTGTCTGCAATCTCTAACACGGGCGTTAAACCTTTATATTGAATAACTATACGAATATTTGAAGTACCATCACCCAACGAACAAATACCTGTGTTATCAACCCTAAGTTTACCTTGAAGGTCGATACCATTCACATCAGTATTAATGGACACCTTCCCATTTGATACAACTAAAGCAGCGGTTGCTGGTATAGGAAATAAACCACCACCAGAAGACAGTACCACATTAATAGCCGCATTGTTAAGCACTAAACTACCGTTAGCAAGCACAATTGGTTTAGTGGCAATATCGGTGGGCGCTCCTAATAAGATGTTTGTATTTACGGTTAATAAGGCTGTTTGACTGGTTCCTTTATTAACGGTAAGACGATACAAATCAGGCGTTGTACCTGCTGTAGTAGTAAACGACGTATTGCTTGTGCCCGTAAACACCAAGTTGGCATTACTACCGCCTGTGTTATTGGTAAACAAGTCGATGGTACCATTATTCTGAACCAGATTACCACTTACACTCACGGTATGTGTCAACCCAGCGGCAGGAGAAGATTGAACCGCTAACTGATTACTTGCACCCAATCCTGTATTAACCAAAGTAATATCTTTACTGGTAAACACACGAGGATTACCATCTCCCATAAAAAGGATACGTCCAAATTCTTCACCACCAATTTGAGTGGTTCCAGCAACCGT
>QKIO01000381.1 GCA_003251015.1 Bacteroidales bacterium | reverse complement strand
TGGCAAAGTCAAATAAATTGGGGGAATTTTTGCGAATATGTTTTACCTTATAGAGTAGATACTGAACCTTTAAAAAACTGGCGCAAGGAAGTCCTTTCTGATTCCCTTATATTATACAATAACCTCTTAAAACACGGAAAAGACATTGAAACAACAGCCTACCAACTATTAAAGGCATTAAGTAATACTAAAAAAGATTTTTTAGTTGCTTGGCAAGCACCTCTAAACATACCACCTATTAGTTATGAAACGTTAAAACTATTGAATGTTGGCACTTGCATAGATTTAACCCGTTTATCCATTTTTGTGCTTCGAGCTCATGGAATTGCGGTTGCTCATGACATGGTTCCTATTTGGGGTAATAGAAATGGTGGGCACCATTGGAATGCACTCATACTTAAAGAAAAGAGCATTCCCTTTATTATCCCAATAAAAGACACCTTAGGTGTTTATAAAGATAACAGTGATCTCATTACAAAAGTCTATAGAAAGCAGTTTTCTGTTAATAATCAAAGTCATGTAAAACTAAAAGGTTATTGTAGATATTTGCCTGCCTTTTTAAACAATCCTATGTTAACAGACGTAACTTGTGAATATGCACCAACTTATAATGTCTCTATTACACCAAATATTGCAGTAAAAAGTCATGCTTATCTGTCTGTCTCACAAAAATTCAATTGGTCTCCTGTAGGATGGGGTGAGAATAATGGATCACTAATTATCTACTCCAATGTAACAACTGGAGTTGTGTATCTACCTGTAGTAATAGATCCTAAAGAATCAACACCCATTTCTCATCCTTTTAGTCTAAATTCCGATGGTCAGACGCATTTCTATACCCCAGATAAAAAAAATCGGCAGTCATTAAAACTTTTCAGAAAACATCCCTTAGATCGTGAGATTGAAAAAAGTCTCACAAGTATGATAGGTGGTCAATTTCAAGTTTCTAACGATAAAAACTTTGTTAGCTACAAAAGTGTATATTCTATTGATGCTAATCCAACAGATTACCCCAATGAAATAAAATTTGAGCTAGCTAAGAAATATAGATATATCAGATACTTAGCTCCCGATTCTTCACGTTGTTATATTGCCGAATTAAAATGTTATTCAAGTAAAGGAGAGTTCATCGATGGCCATATATTAGGCGTATTTGAATCGCAGCCACTTGAATATGCATTTGACAATGACGTATTAACTTACTATTATAAATGGACACAAGCTCCAGATGTATGGATTGGTATTGACTTTGGAAAACCTGTAGATATTGGTGGTCTTATTTTCTCTCCCCGTAATGATAAAAATTATATTGTTGTAGGCGATATCTATGAATTGTTTTATTGGGATAACAAGTGGGTATCTCTTGGTAAACAAGTTGCTACCTGTAACTATCTAACCTACAACAATGCGCCTTCGAATTGTATTTTTATACTTAGAAATTACACTGAAGGGATAGAGGAGCGGATTTTTACTTATGAAAACGGAAAACAGGTATGGCGTTAATTGGTTGCAAGGTTTAATATACAATAAGGCTGATAAAAAGCATGATTTAGCGTGACACTAAAATAAAATGATAACACATGAATGACTGCGTGAGGGATATCTGTGGAAAGCCTGTAAAGAGGACTTAAAATGTATGGCCCTATACCTTGAGGGGTACTCCCTAAACACCTTGTTGAAAATGTATTTTGCGAAATATGACCAAGTAATGAGGCCAATTAAGATGTTGTGCAAAGATTACAGAGCAACATTAGTGCCAAAGCAATCCAACGGACATTTGCATAAAAACATGCCATTTGCAGTTCAATTTCAATTCTGGTGCGTATGAAATGCCGCTGATACGCTGCCACTTGTATTTAGAAGCGGGTAGCTAATGGTTAGCTATAACGATACTTCATAATTGACTAGCACCACCTAGTTTGTTTCCATACACTGCCCACGCAAAAAAAAACCCGTTAATCTTTCGACTAACGGGTTTCTAAAAAAAGGCGGTGACCTACTCTCCCACTTCTACGCAGTACCATCGGCGCTGACAGGCTTAACTTCTCTGTTCGGAATGGGAAGAGGTGGAACCCTGTCGCTATAACCATGTTACCTAGGTCATGCCTAGATAAACTCATATTAGCACTTAGCTGTAAAAAATTAACATATTGGCACAAAATCAAAATCATATCCATCTCATTAAAATGCTTTTCTCAGAAAGTTTCGGGTAATTAGTACTGCTCGGCTATGATGTTACCATCTTTACACCTACAGCCTATCAACGTCATCGTCTATAACGTCCCTCATGGAAATCTCATCTTGAAGCAGGCTTCGTGCTTAGATGCTTTCAGCACTTATCCCTTCCAAACTTAGCTACCCAGCAATGCTCCTGGCGGAACAACTGGTGCACCAGAGGTTTGTCCACCGCGGTCCTCTCGTACTAACGGCAGGCCTTCTCAAATTTCCTACGCCCACAACAGATAGGGACCGAACTGTCTCACGACGTTCTGAACCCAGCTCGCGTGCCACTTTAATGGGCGAACAGCCCAACCCTTGGGACCTTCTCCAGCCCCAGGATGTGACGAGCCGACATCGA
>QKIO01000132.1 GCA_003251015.1 Bacteroidales bacterium | reverse complement strand
GGAGGTAAAGAGTGAGCCTTACATCAACGAACTTAATGCTGTGGAGCTGCTTGTGCTTGATGAACATACCGACGAATTATCTAAACTAAGAAACCGAATTGTAGTATTGGAAGATGAATTGCAACTTTATCAACATGATTTTCCCATTGACACCGCACATCAATGCTTTAAGGAGCATCAAAAATTACGAACTAAATTGGAGCGTACCTCAGTCATTCACTTAGAGCGTGTGGCAGATTTAATCAATGCCTTAGGGGTATAGTATCCAGTGTAATTACATTTATATCGTTAAATAACAGACAAGAATATATGTTTAAAGATTTTAAAACTAGGATTAAAATCCAAGCCGAGGTGGAAGATGTGTATGCAGCCTTCACCAATCCGTTTACCATTGAATTGTGGAGTGGATACCCTGCCGATAACTGAGTTTTCACTTTGGGAAGGCGATATTTGTGGTAAGATACTTGAGATTGAAGAAAATGTAAAAGTGGTGCAGCAATGGTATTTTGGCGAACAAGTAATGCCATCGGTTGCAACAATTAAGTTTTTTAAAGATGGTAAAAAAGTGCAGGTTGAAGTGGTGCATACCAATATTCCTGATGATGCCTACGAAGAAATTACCGAAGGATGGAACGAGTACTTTTTAGGTGCTATTAAGACCTTTCTCGAAATTGATTAGCTAACTATGCTTTGATTTAATGATTTTTGATATATAACCTAAAGTAGTTGTTGTTTTTCACAACTTATCTGATGGTTAAAGAGTATACCAAGTAAAACATAGTACTAACCTAATAACTAGAAATCATGAACGATACCGTATTAATTGTAGAATTTGACAACGGCATTGTAGCTAATTTACTGGCTGCAGAACTAGAAAAAGAAAACATCGATTTCATCATTCATTCAAATAGAGATAGTGCTTATTCTAGTTTGTTTCAGTTGCAAAACGGCTGGGGGCATTTAGAGGCCGCACCCGCTGATAAAGAACGAATCTTGGCTATTTATAATGGATTAACATTAGATAGCTAATAATTAATTAAAACAAAAAAAGCTGTAAAAGTAAAGTGTAAATACTCGTTACTTTTACAGCTTTTTTTGTGGACTACGATAGTCTATTCTTGTAATCTTCGTAAACAAATTGTTTAACAATTCGAAGTCCCTTTTCCTCGTTCCAGATGGCTATGTTGGGATGAGGTACTCCGTTAAACATGGTTGTTTTAACCATGGTGTAATGAATCATGTCTTCAAAAATAAGTTGGTCTCCTGGTTTTAGTTCTTCATCAAACGACCAATAATCCATGTAATCGCCTGCCAAACAGCTATTGCCCCCCAAGCGATAGGTTGGTTTGCCTTCAACAGGTTCGTTGTAAGCTCCTCTAACACGCGGTTTGTATGGCATCTCTAAACAGTCGGGCATGTGTGCTGTAAACGATACGTCTAGTATGGCCGTTTTAATGCCACTGTTTTCAACAATATCAACCACAGAGCTGACCAGCACGCCAGTTTCCCATGCAAAGGCACTGCCTGGTTCCAAGATGATGTGTAGGTTCCATTTTTCTTTAAATGCCTTTAGTAAGTTTATTAAATGTTGTGTGTCGTATCCTTTGCGGGTCATTAAGTGACCACCCCCCATATTTATCCACTTCACTTGTTTTAAATACGAGCCAAATTTTTCTTCAACCGCTTTAAGTGTGTTTTCAAGATTAACAGAGTTTGATTCGCACAGGGTGTGGAAATGAAGTCCTTCTATATCTTTTGGTAATACTTTTGGCATGTTGGCAGCCACCACTCCTAAACGAGAGCCTGGCGCACATGGGTTGTATAAATCCGTTTCTACATCGCTGTATTGAGGATTGATGCGTAAACCTAATGAAGTGTTGCGTTTGTGTGTTTGCACATACGGGTTAAAACGC
Source organism: Bacteroidales bacterium (assembly GCA_003251015.1). GTDB lineage: Bacteria > Bacteroidota > Bacteroidia > Bacteroidales > Marinilabiliaceae > SZUA-582. The sequence continues at coordinate 662 of QKIO01000132.1, read as the reverse complement.
TCAAACTGTGCCAGCGAATTAAAGGTAATGTGACTGCTATGGTTTAGTATGGATGGGAAATCACGTTCGGTATAAGTAGGGGAGTAGGTGTGTGCTAAACTGCCCATTTCTTCAAAGGCCAAGCGCGCTTCGTGAATTGAGCTAGCTGTGGCACTGGGTATGTATTCGCGCACAATAGGAAAGGCACTCCACATGGAGAATGCTTTAAAAGCCATTATTATTTCTACGCCAGCAGCATCTTGCACGCTTTTTATCAATTCAAGATTCTTGCGAAGTAAGGTTTCGTCTAAGATGTAGCAGGGAGCTGTAATTTTGCTAAAGTCGATTGGCATATTTGTTTATTTTTCCCCAAAGAAACAAAAAATAAGTTTTTTGAGAGCTGTTTAGCTGAAATATGTTAAAAGCAGGATTTTTATTCTACGGTTTTAAAGTTCTACCTTGTATTTACTTTTGCACCGCTTTGGGGTATTCACGCACTTAAAAATATTCTAATGCTCTTTGTTGGAATAAGCCTATTTGAAGTTGTTTTTAATTTACGATAATTGCAGCAAAATACTGTTATCAATTAACTAAAAAGTTTTTTTTGATGACTTATGTCTAGTAGTGTTGTTTATTCTTAGTTGTAATTAAACACAAAAAAAAGGAAGACTCGTTCTGAATCT
>QKIO01000065.1 GCA_003251015.1 Bacteroidales bacterium | reverse complement strand
GGTAATCCTTATTCCATTTATTATTGTCAATGCTATTTTAACAGGTAGTTTTATCGACGAGCCGGTTGTATGGTATAATAGTCAGCAAATATTGGGTATTCGTTTTTTAACAATCCCAATAGAGGATTTTAGTTATGCTTTTAGCCTGATTTTATTTAGCTTGTTATTACGTGTCAAACTGATAAAAATTTATTAATGACTTTAACTACCAATAGATATTCTAATTATATAAGGCAGAGGCAAGTGATATAAGGCAGAGGCAAGTGAAAATAAGCGCTTTAGTGTTGTTTTTTTATTTAGTAGGTTTAATTGGTATGCTTTTACCCATGACTAATGCTTTGTTTTTAGGGTTGATACCATTTGCGTTAATTCTTAGTTTTTTAGTTCTCTCCTTTTTTCATGCGAGTACGATTGAGCCTAAAGTAATAGTTTGTTTTTTAGTCATTTATATTCTTTCTTTTGTGGTGGAAGCAGTTGGCGTAAAAACCGGTGTTGTATTTGGCTTTTATAAATATGGGGATGGGTTAGGTTTCAAATTGTTTGACACACCTTTAATTATCGGTTTTAACTGGCTTTTTTTAGTTTACACATCGTCGGCTGTTGTGGAGAAAACAAAATATTCGTCTGTGGTTAAGATTTTATTAGCCTCTTCTCTGATGCTTTTGTACGATATTGTTATGGAACAAGTGGCTCCAAAGCTAGATATGTGGAGTTGGGAAAACGGTATTATACCATTACAAAACTATGTCGTTTGGTTTGGTTTGGCGGTGATATTTAATTCGTTGCTTACAATTTTAAAAATTAGTATTGAGAATAAATTGTCATCTTTGCTTTTAGCCACTCAGTTTATGTTTTTTCTATTGTTATATATTTTTTTAAAGTAATAACATGATTATAAAAGCAAAACATAACTTTATTGTGTATCCTTTTTTTAAGTGGTATGCTCAATTTATAATTAAACGTCACTTTGCTTTTGTAAAAATTATAGGTGAATTGCCTCCTATTACTAAACCAGTATTGGTTATATCTAATCATGTAAGCTGGTGGGATGGGTTTTGGGTTATGTATGTTAATTTAAAAATGCTACGTCTAAAGTTTCATTTTATGATGCTTGAGGAACAGCTTCGTAAGTATTGGCTTTTTAAGTATGCAGGCGCTTTCTCTGTAAATAAGAATTCGAAAAGCTTAGTTGAAACTTTGAATTACACCTCAGAGTTGCTAAATGACAATAGGAATATGGTGCTCATTTTTCCTCAAGGCAAAATCACCAGTATGCATCAGCAAACTATTGAGTTTGAAAAGGGATTAGAACGTATTCTAAAAAATAAGGAAAATGCTATTCAAATCATTTTTTTGGCCAATATGGTTGATTACTTTTCACACCGAAAACCAAGTGCTTTTTTATATATTCAGAGTAACCCAGGCAATGCGGTTGACTTAAAAACTATACAAGATAAGTATAATCTCTTTTATGCTCAGTCGCTTCTCAAACAGAATGATTTCAATTCGTTATAATGGTCTTTATTGCTTATTTGTTAGTTGTATTCTCAGTTGTGAAACTTATAATTGCTGTTGTTAACGCAATTTGTTCGCAGCAACACAAGACTAGCGGCTGTAGTTTTAATGGCTTAGTTTCTGTATTAATACCTGCTAGAAACGAAGAGGATAAAATTGCTCTTTTGTTGGGTGATCTACAAAGGCAGACCTATCAAAATATTGAAATCATTGTGTTTAATGACCTTTCTACAGACCGTACTGAGGAAATTATTTTGAAGGTAGCTAATGGTGATCCTAAAGTTAAGCTAATTTCTTCGAAGGGGCTGCCCCAGGGTTGGTTGGGTAAAAACTTTGCTTGTCATAGTTTATCTCAATATGCCAATGGACAATATTTGCTCTTTATAGATGCGGATGTTAGGTTGAAGGAAAATGTGATTGCTGATGCTATCGCTTTAGCACAACGCTATCAAGTTGACTTGCTGTCTGTATTCCCAAAACAAAAGATGAATAGTATAGGAGAATGGTTAACCGTGCCCAATATGAATTATATTTTGTTAACGTTGTTGCCCTTGGTTTTGGTGCGTACAATGAAGTTTTCATCATTAGCAGCCGCTAATGGTCAGTTTATGTTATTTAAGCAGGCAGACTATACAGATACTAAACCGCATGAGGTATTTAAGAATAACAAGGTTGAAGATGTTGAAATAGCTAGGTTTTTCAAACAGAATAACAAATCTGTTGCTTGTGTGGTGAGTAATGGCGATATAGAATGTCGCATGTATAATGGTTTTAGTGAAGCGGTGAATGGGTTCTCTAAAAATGTGATTAGTTTTTTTGGGAATTCATTTGGTATCGCAATGCTGTATTGGTTTTTTACGTGTTTTGGGTTTGTATTCGTTCTAATTGCATTAAAACCAATAGTATTGTATCTTTTTCTGATGGTTATTGTGTTAACTAGAATGATAATTTCAGGCATTAGTAAACAAAATGTTTTGTTTAATCTTTTGTTAGCTGTGCCACAACAATTTGCTCTTGGGTTGTTTATTTATAGAGCTCTCATTAATACGGTTTATAAAAAATTTGAATGGAAAGGCAGACGTATTTCATAACACTGGTTTTATTGCTTTGTTTTACCAATATTAAGGCGTCTTATAAGTTAGATATTTATAAGGCTTATATTAGTAGTGACATGAATTTGTGGAAATCCACAATAGATGTAATGAATCAGCGAGCAGTTAAAAGTCATGCTTTTAGGATGGAATTGCTAAATTATCAATACGGATATGTGGGTTGGTGTATTGGTAATGATAAAATAGCAATAGCAGAGAATTATATTGATTTAGGGGAAGAAAATATCCGTATTCTTGAAAAATCAGGTATTTATTCGTCGCTTGTTAATTCCTATAAATCGGCCTTCTATGGTTATGGCATTGGTGTTAATCTACTTTTAGCACCTTTTATTGGACCTAAAAGTGTGGATTGTGCTAAATTGGCTATTAAACAAGACGCCAATAATCCTTATGGATATATTCAATATGCGAATTCTCAATTTTACATGCCATCTATTTTTGGAGGCTCAAAAAAGGTTTCTCTAGACTATTATAAGAAGGCCGAATACCTAATGGCAAAGGATCAAGAGGCTATTAAAGAAGATTGGAATTATTTGAGTCTGTTGTCTATGATTGCAAAAAATTACACAGAGTTAGAGGATTATGCTAATGCAAAAAAATATTATGAGAAAATACTTAAAATAGAACCTGAGTTTTATTGGGTCAAAAATGAGTTGTATCCCGATTTGCTTAAAAAAATAAAATTAAACTTATGAATAAGAGTGTTTTAGTTGTGGGTGCTGGTTTGGGTGGTTTAGCCACTGCTCTGCGGTTGGCAAAGAGAGGTTATGATGTTGAAATCATCGAAAAAAACAGCCAAGCTGGAGGTCGGTTAAATCAAATAAAAAAGGATGGTTTTACCTTTGATACTGGGCCTAGTTTTTTTAGTATGTCTTTTGAATTTAAAGAGTTTGCAAAGGACTGTAATATTGAACTTCCTTTTACGTTCGTGGAGTTAGATCCTTTATATACGGTTAATTTTAGTGACAACCCCAAAACGTTTTTTCTGTATAAGGATATTAAAAAATTAGCAGAGCAGTTTAAAGATATTGAGCCCGATTTTGAGGAGAAAATGACCAAATATTTACAGAAATCTGGTGCTTTGTTTCATGATACTGTCGACTTGGTTATAAAAAATAATTTCGACTCCGTGTTTTCCTACCTTATTACTTTAATGCGGGTTAATCCTACTCATATACCTGTTTTATTTCGAAGCTTTTATCAAGAAGTGAAGCGTAATTTCACGTCTAAAGAAGCACAACAAATAATTTCGCTGGTTGCTTTTTTCTTGGGTAGAACCCCTTTTGACACCATGGCAATATATACTTTGCTTTCGTATACCGAGTTTAAGCATGATGGCTATTATAATGTTACTGGCGGCATGTATAAAATAGTAGAGGGGATTGTAGGCGAATTAGAGAAAGAGAAAGTGAAAATTACGTACAATACTGAAATAGTTGATTTTGTAGCTAATGGTAATAAACTGGAGTGTTTGGTTGATTCTAATGGGAAAAAATGGACATCGGATGTTATTTTGGTTAATGGTGATGCAGCTGTTTTCAGAAGCAGAGTGTTTAAACGTGAGAAATATTCGTTGAAAAAGCTAGATAAAATGAACTGGACTATGGGGTACTTGACGTTTTATATAGGACTAGATTGTAAACTACCTCAAGTAAATCACCACAATTATTATCTGGGCTCTAATTATGAAGAGTATGCTAATAATATACTTCAAAACCCCAATGTGTTAGAAAAGCCTTATTATTATGTCAATGTGTTATCTAAACACAATACAGATTGTGCCCCTGAAGGATGCGAAAGTTTGTTTTTTGTGTGTCCTGTGCCCAACTTGCTAAACAAACCCAATTGGGACGATAAAGACGTACTTGTTGATAGTATTATCTCTGATTTCTCGAAACGAATTAATAAAGATATTTCATCACATATTGTGTCACGTACTGTTTATACGCCTATAGAATGGCAAAATCAATTTAATTTGCATCGGGGTAGCGGTTTGGGCTTGTCTCACAGTATGAGTCAAATTGGAGCATTCCGTCCATCAAATTTTGACGAGAAGTTTAAAAATGTGTTTTATGTTGGTGCCTCAACGGTGCCAGGAGCCGGCCTGCCAATGGCTATTATCAGTTCAAAATTGGCTTTTAAACGAATTGATAAGTTTATGTCGCAAGGGGCTTCTGTATAACAACATGAATATCTAGCTCAAGAGGTTGGTAAGGGGTTAAGCGTGTTGTTATGTGTGTGATTTTAATAATGTGTGGATGTGTGAGTGTCGTTAACGTTTTTTCATGCTAGTTAGTAGTCAATAAATAGCTCCAAACCAAAACAATTATTTTACTTTCGTTCCCTCAAACGAATAGTATGAGTGTACCCTTATTAACCGAGTTGAATAATCGTTTGCAAGGTGAGGTGTTGTTTGATGCTGTGTCCTGTGTGTCGTATGCCACCGACGCCTCTGCTTATTTCGAAAGACCTCTTGGCGTTGCGTTTCCTTATGATGCTGTCGATTTATCTGTTATTATAGAATTTGCCAATACTAATACCATCTCTCTTATTCCGCGTGCTGCTGGCACCTCGCTAGCAGGGCAGGTGGTAGGTAGTGGCTTGGTGGTGGATATTGGTAGGCACATGAATCAAATTATTGAGGTTAATGCCCAGCAGCGGTGGGTGAAGGTGCAACCAGGTGTTGTTTTAGAGGAGCTTAATCTTTCTATGGCTCATCACCAACTCTTTTTTGGTCCCGAAACAAGTACTTCCAATCGGTGTATGTTAGGTGGTATGCTCGGTAATAATTCCTGCGGGGCTCATTCTTTGGTGTATGGCAGTGTGCGCGATCATGTTTTGGAATTAAAAGGATTCTTGAGTTCGGGAGAAGAAGTTATATTTAAGTCGTTATCAAAACAGGAGTTTGAAGCGAAGTGTCTGCTAGATACTCATGAAGGAAGCATCTATCGAGGTGTTAAAGATAGATTGGCTAATGAAGACACTCGTCGTGTGATCAGTCAATCCATGCCACACGCCGATATTCATAGGCGAAACACAGGGTATGCCTTAGATTTATTGATGAACTCAAGTGCTTTTGTAGACTCGTCAGAGTCTTTTAATATGTGTAAATTGATTGCAGGTTCCGAAGGAACTCTCTTTTTTGTAACTGAATTAAAACTGCAGTTAGTTGATTTGCCTCCAAAGCACGTTCGTTTAGTGTGTTTGCAGTTTTCAAGTCTTGAAAAAGCGCTAGAAGCAAATTTGTTAGTTCTTGACTTTTGTCCACGAGCTGTTGAGCTGATGGATAAGCTGGTGCTTGACTTGACAAAAGACAATGTACTCCAAAATAAAAATCGTTTTTTTATTCAAGGTGATCCAGAAGCTTTGTTGTTGATTGAATTTGCAGCTGAGACAGAGAAGTTGGTTGAGCAGCTGTGTGAAGAATTATTGGCTCACTTCATGCTCATGAATTGGGCTTACGCCTCTTCTGTTCTTGTGGGTAATGATATTAATAAGGTGTGGAGTTTGCGCAAGGCTGGCTTAGGTGTGTTGGCTAATATGCCTGGCGACGAACGGCCTGTGCCCGTTATAGAAGATACAGCTGTTCGCCCTAGTGATTTGATGGATTATGTGGGCGACATCAAAACAATGTTGCGGAAGTATAATAAAGACTGTGTCTTTTATGGACATGCGGGTAGTGGTGAGCTGCATTTGCGACCTGTGCTAAATATGAAACTAGCTTCTGATGTTGAACTATTTTCTGTTTTGGCCTTAGAAACGGCTCACCTAGTTAAGAAATACAAGGGTTCTTTAAGTGGTGAACATGGGGATGGTCGTTTACGGGGGCAGTTTATATCGTTGATGGTTGGTGATGAAGTAAATCAACTGTTTGAAGAGGTAAAATATCTTTTTGACCCTAATTACATATTTAATCCTGGTAAAATAACTCAAACACCTTTAATTACAGATCATCTACGTTATAAAGTATCTGGTTTTAATTCAGTGCCTTCGCCAGTTTTCTCTTGGGATTCTACCTTGGGGATGTTACGCGCTGCAGAAAAATGTAGCGGCTCAGGCGATTGCCGTAAGAGTCATTTGATGGGTGGAACCATGTGTCCTAGTTATATGGCCACGCGTAACGAAATGGATTCCACACGTGCGCGTGCTAATGTCTTGCGTGAGTTTTTATTAACCTCAGAACAAGAAACAGACCTGGGGTTTGATGATGTTAAAACGGTGATGGCTTTGTGTCTGTCGTGTAAGGCTTGCAAGTCTGAATGCCCCAGTAATGTAGATGTCACTAAACTGAAAGCTGAGTTTTCGGAGGCTTATCATCGTCGCTTTGGGATTTCTTTTCGAACTTATGCGTTTGCCTACTTTTCAAAAGTATATAAACTAGCGCGTCTGGTCTATCCTTTGTTTAACAAGGGGGTGCAATGGTCTTTTGTTAAAAAGATGAATGAAAGAATAGTTGGTTTGTCGTCTAAGCGTACGCTACCTCTTTTGAGTAAAGAAAGCCTTAAGCGTTGGGCGACAACGCGACCTATACAAATTCAGTCCAAAAAAGTACACTTATTTGCCGATGAGTTTACCAATCAAATAGATAGTGTTATTGGCATCAAAGCCGTTCGATTGCTTGAGAAATTGGGGTACGAAGTACATGTGACATCCATAAGTGAGAGTGGGCGGTCGTTTTTGTCAAAAGGATTATTGAGTAAAGCCAAGATTATTGCTGAGCTTAATGTGTCTCAAATGGCTGACCTTGTTACCGATAATTGTCCTTTAGTGGGGGTGGAGCCCTCAGCTATATTGACTTTTAGAGATGAATATCCCGACTTGGTGTCTGATGCTTTAAAATCGAAAGCTCTTGATCTGGCTCGTTCTTGTTTTACTATGGAGGAGTTTTTAGCCAGGGAGTATGATGCGCAGCGTATAGAAACACAAGTGTTTGTGGATGATCATCTAACCATACGTTTTCATGCACACTGTTATCAAAAAGCCTTGTCTTCAACGGCATTAACAAAAAAAGTTCTAGAGATTCCTGTTAATTATACGGCCGAGGAAATACCTTCGGGCTGTTGTGGAATGGCTGGCTCGTTTGGGTTTGAGACCGCTAATTATGATCTGTCAATGAAAATTGGTGAATTGGTGCTGTTTCCAGATGTGCGTGCCCATCAAAACAAAAGTTTAATTGTAGCTGCTGGTACTTCTTGCCGTCATCAGATAAAAGATGGGACGGGTGTGACCTCTGTTCATCCCGTTGAAGTCTTGTATAATGCGCTCAAGGTTAAGTAAAGTTTGTGGCTAAAAAGCAAGGGTTAAATGGGCTGTAGTAGTTTAAAATGTTTATTTTTGAATGTCGTAAGTCATCGTTAAATCTAAATAAGAAGACATGGAACCTAAGATAGCTGAGTTTATGAATACTGTAAGGGTTAAAAACCCTGGTGAAGATGAGTTTCTACAAGCTGTGCAAGAGGTTGTTGAATCGATCTGGTCTTTTTACCAAGAAAATCCTCATTATGTAAAAGTAAAGATTCTTGAACGTATGACTGAGCCCGAGCGTATTATTGTGTTTCGTGTGCCTTGGATTGATGATAGGGGGGAAGTGCAGATAAATAGAGGGTATCGCATCGAATTTAATTCGGCTATTGGCCCCTATAAAGGTGGATTGCGTTTTCATCCCAGCGTGACGTTAAGTGGTTTGAAGTTTTTAGGTTTTGAACAAACTTTTAAAAATAGCCTTACCTCTTTGCCTATGGGTGGAGGCAAGGGTGGTTCTGATTTTAATCCGAAAGGAAAGTCGGACATCGAAATAATGCGTTTTTGTCAAGCTTTTATGAGTGAGTTGTTTCGTCATATTGGCGCAAATACCGATGTGCCGGCTGGTGATATTGGTGTGGGTGGCCGTGAAATAGGTTATTTGTTTGGGCAATATAAAAAGTTGAAAAATGAATTTACAGGCGTACTCACCGGCAAAGG
>QKIO01000338.1 GCA_003251015.1 Bacteroidales bacterium | reverse complement strand
AAAATCATGAGTGTATTTGAAGCCATTATCATAGCCATTGTTGAAGGTATTACTGAGTTTTTACCCATATCGTCTACAGGCCATATGATTATTACCGAAGCCATGTTAGGCATGCACATTGATGAGTTTACAAAAGCGTTTACGGTAAATATTCAATTTGGCGCCATCTTATCAGTAGTGGTATTGTATTGGAAAAAGTTTTTTGTCATCAATCACGATTGTGAACCTAAGCATCCGTCTCATAATAAAGTAATTCGTTTAGCTCAAACCTATGTGCTAAAGTTTGATTTTTACGTTAAACTACTGGTTGCATTTATTCCTGCTGCCATCATTGGTTTTTTAGCGGGCGACTTAATCGACAGTCTACTCGAAAATGTGATGGTTGTAGCCATTATGTTATTGGTGGGTGGCATCATCCTGCTTTTTGTAGACAAGTGGTTTAACAAAACCCAGGAAGATCAAACGGTAACGTATCCTAAGGCTTTAAAAATTGGTTTTTACCAATGTATTGCCATGATACCTGGCGTATCGCGCTCGGCGGCTACCATTATAGGTGGAATGACACAAAAAATGACACGTAAAACCGCAGCTGAATTTTCATTTTTCTTAGCCGTACCAACCATGGCAGCTGCCTCGGCTTACAAACTACTTAAAGACTACAAACATTTTAACTTGGATAATATTGGCATCCTTATACTAGGCAACATCGTTGCTTTTTTGGTTGCTCTTATTGCCATCAAAACATTTATCACCTTTCTCCAAAAGCATGGCTTTAGGGTATTTGGATGGTATCGTATTGTGGTTGGTCTTATCCTTATCGTATTACTTCTTATGGGTGTTGACTTACAGGTGATTTAACCAAAAACACTTCCTCACCCAAAAAAAATGTGTATTTAGAGAATAAATACACATTTTTTGTATACCACCCCCATCCAAACTAAAGGCATAACTACTTCGTAGTAAAATAAAAGGTAAAACACCTAGCATTTGAACATATTGCTGCTAATTCTTAATTTATTCAAACATTTCGTAACATACTCCGTCTTAAAAATGCTACTTTTGTCATTATCTTAATAAGTATTTATTACATTTAAAAACAAGTTTTAAGATTGGGTAAATCACTTGGGTATAAGAATATTATGTAATGGCTCTTTATGAATTCTAAAATAATACAAAATCACTTACCTCCTTCCTCTAAATTTGTGATTATTAAGCTATTTACACTGTGTGTATTTTTCCTGTGTACCCTTGCCATCTCCGCACAAACATCCTATGACTCTCAAAAGGCAGCACTAATCATCCGTTTATCCGATCATATTTCATGGCCTAACGGCAAAATAAAAGGCAATTTTAACATAGGAATAATGGGTGAGGATTCCATCACCTACAAAACCTTAAAAGACGGCGAAGCATCATTAAAAAGACAAAATAGACCCATAAAAATAATTCCTATTAAAAGCCTTAGTGAGATTGATAATCTTCATGTTTTATTTGTAAGCAAAAGCCTAAACCATCGCATCGAAAAAATATCGTCCAAGATTGAAAACAAACAAATACTTCTAATTACTGATCATTGCCCTGATCCGAAGTATATCATGTTAAATATTACTTATAACCCCAAACTTAAACAATCTGCTTTTGAGGTTAACAAAGCCAATTTAATGCTTGAGAATTTAAGCATTAACCCAAAACTTCTTCTACTAGGCGGAACGGAGGTTGATTTGAGAGATTTGTATAGGACTGCTCGTGCTGAGTTAGAAGAAGAGCAACAACGATCGGCCACTCAGAAGATAGAAATAGAGGTACAAGAGAAGAAATTAGTGCGACAACTATTTCAAATTAATAATTTAATTGATAGCACAAAGGCATTACAAGAGAGCATTGTGAACAAAGAATTACTAATGCTTAAAGTGAGTAACGACCTCGAACAACAAAAGCAAGAATTCATTCAGCACGACATCAAATACAAAACCCAACAGCATAATATCTATCTTAAAAATCGTGAGATATCACGTAAAATTAAAACCCTCGATAGTCTAAAGTTGATTGCAGATAGAAACAACCGTGTGATTGAGACCCAGTCAGCACAGCTTGCTATCAATAAAAAACACATCATCTATCAAAAGAAACTATTAACACAATCAATTACCATCGCTATGGTTTTTGTGTTGTTGGGCCTATTATTGTTGGTTGTGTATATCCGCATGAGACTGCTCAATAAGCGTCTGAGAATAAGTTATGACACCATTGAAGACGCAAATATTCAACTTGAACTAAACCAAAAAGACATCACTGAACTTAACACCAATTTATTAGAAACCAACGATAGTTTACATCAGAGCAACGAAAATCTTCGTATTAAAACCGATAAGTTAGAGCATACCATTGATGAACTAAAATTGACCCAACAGAAACTAATTCAGTCGGAAAAAATGGCTGCCTTAGGTATTTTGACGTCAGGTGTTGCTCATGAGGTACTTAATCCTCTTAATTTTGTTAAATCTGGCATTGACCTATTAAAAGACAGTATCAGTGACTTAACTCAAGCGCACCTTTTGGAGCACGAGAAAGAAGCTAAATTGGAATCGATTAAAGAACTAACCAATCACATGGAAACAGGTGTTGAGCGCATTGACAACATTGTTAGGAGTTTAAATGCGTTTAGTCGTAGCAAAGAAAATGAAAAAGTGAGTTTTAGTTTACATGATACGGTTAATGACTGTGTCACTATTTTGGAACATGAATTAAAAAAGAAAAGCATACAACTTAGCCAGAACCTATTAGCTTCTCCTGAAATGATTATTGGTAACCCAGGAAAAATCCATCAAGTATTAATTAACATACTAATTAATAGCGTACAAGCCATTTCAACTGATGGTTTAATCAAAATTAATTCGGAAACAAAGAATAACTTATTATATTTGATAATAGAAGATAACGGTTGTGGCATCAATAATAAGGATTTAGAGCAGATTTTTGATCCTTTTTACACCACAAAAGATCCAGGTGAAGGTACAGGATTAGGGCTTTCAATAGTCTATTCAATCCTTCAAGAGCATCAAGCCGAGATTTATGTTACTTCTGAACTAAACAAAGGCACTAAAGTGACAATCAAATTCATAAGTACAAATGACAAAATCAATCCTATACGTTGATGATGAACCTATAAATACATTTTTATTCTCCAAAATGTTTGGTGTTTCATATCATGTTATTACTGCTAACTCTGGGCAGGAAGGTCTTGATATCTTAATGAATAATCCAGATGTTAAAATTGTATTAAGTGATATGAAGATGCCGAAGATGGATGGCATTGAATTCATTAAAACAGCTAGAGAAACTTTTAGTGAGAAGAATTACATGATTATTTCTGGTTTTATGGCCGATTCGCGCATTGAAGAAGCACTCTCTATTGGCCTTATCTCTTACTACATGAATAAACCTTTTAACAAGGTAGAAATAGCTAAAAATATTGAGTCAAGTCTACAGCAAATAAAATAGAGAGGCTTGTTTTTAACTTTCTTATTAATAAAAAAAGCGGCCGTAAGCCGCTTTTTTATTAATAAGATAGAGGTATCCTAGTTTTTAATCTCATGAAGAGCCTCTGATACATTAATGATGAAATCACCTAACTTCTCACATTCAGAAAACAAATCATTAAAAATGATCCCTGAATCGTACGTATAAACGTCATTTTTTAGATTATCAAGATGCTCAACCTTTAACTGATTACGATAATTATTAATCTCAGATTCAATTTGTTCGGCCTTAACTAAGTTGATAATATCATCTTCCTGATCTAAGTTATCTCGCATTATATTAAGGGCTTCATCAATTAAATTAAACATCAACTCTAGCTTACTTATAATCTCATCCGAAAACTTAATCTTTCCATGACGCATGCGTTGGATATTACGCGCTAAGTTGTAGTTATGATCGCCTATGCTTTCCAAATCATCTATTAATTTAAGCATGGCTCGTATCTTCTTTTTACCGACATCACTTAATTTACCTTGGCTAACTTGAGTTAGGTAATTAGCTATCTCCACCTCTATGTTATCACAAAAGGCTTCTTGCTTTTCAATTCGAGCAAACAACTTGTTAAACCTACCATCCTTCTGCTCTTGCATGAGTTTACGCACATTCGCAAACATCTTTTTGGTATGTTTACCATAAACGGACACCTCCCGACGCGCTTGCAAAATAGAAAGCTCTGCTGTTGATAACATCCCAGTACTAATAAACTTAAGATGAAACTCTTCATCCTCATTGTCTCTAGCAGGCACCATCTTAATTACAGCTTTATGAAAGAAGGGCACAAACCAGATAAAGACCAGTACATTAATAACATTAAATGAAGTGTGAAAAATAGACAACGCTAAAGGAATAGATTCTGGAGACATTGAAGGTCGAGCACCACCACCATTAGCTACCATGTTGTCGATATAATCAATAACCCATGGGAAAGCCACTAACATCCAACAAACGCCCAATAAATTAAAGAGCAAATGAACCCGAGCAGCACGTTTGGCGGACACGTTACCTACTGCTGCTGCAATATTTGCAGTAACTGTAGTACCAATATTTTCACCCATTACCATAGCTGCCGCTAAAGGAAACGATATCCAACCTTGATTACACATCACAAATGTTAAGGCCATGGTGGCACTAGAGGATTGAATAACAATGGTGAGCAGAGTGCCTATACCAAGAAATATAAGTGTTGACCCAAAACCTAAATCAGTATAATTTTGTAAAAAACTTAATATCTCAGGGTTTTGTTTGATATCGGGCACAGAATCTTTAAGAAAATCTAGTCCTAAGAACAATAAGGCAAACCCTACTAACGACTCGCCCCAGGCACGACGATTGGTGTTTTTTGAAAAGATGAGTGGTAATCCTAAACCAACTAATGGAAGTGCGTACGCACTAATTTTTACCTTAAAGCCTAAAATTGAAATGATCCAACCAGTAATCGTGGTTCCAATGTTAGCTCCCATAATCACTCCAATGGACTCAACCAATGAGATAAGACCCGCATTAACAAAACTCACAACCATAACCGTAGTTGCACTAGAGGATTGAATGATTGCCGTTACGATAAACCCTGTTATTACTCCTAAAAAGCGGTTCGATGTCATGGCCGATAGTATCGATCGCATTTTCGACCCTGCTACCTTCTGAAGACCTTCACTCATCATTTTCATTCCATAAAGGAACAATCCTAAGGAGCCTATTAATGTTAAAAAATCTAAAAACGAATAATCCATATGTACTTAATCAGTTTGCCAACAGGCATTTCATTGTTTCTGTCGCCAAAGATGAGAAATTTTTTACTTTTATTAAACCTCTAAAATTTAACAAAGAGAAGAAAATGAATATTTACTTGATTTTATGGAATATAGCAAGCTCATTATTTTAAAATATGTCAATTATAAACACAACCGCTTTTGACAAACAGCAGAAAATAGAGGATGAAAGAGCAATAATTGAGGAGTAAAGTCAAAAAACACGCAGAGTAATAAAAACAGAAAAGTTGTACACATCTGTACAAGTAAACTTGTAATAAGACGAATACAACAATCTAAAACAGCCTGTAATTAGGCCTAATAGATAATTACAATGATCACTAATGAAACTAGTGCCAATTGAAAAAGTAAAAAACGGAAGGGTATATCCATACGGTCTAACAATTCATTAACTCGATCTTTCATAACAACAGAATTAGGAGGTTACATGCCTTAAAAACACATTTGTGTTTTAACTCTTTATGAAAAGACGAGAGTGATGATCAAAGGTTGCGTACGAAAAGAGGATTTTTTTATAATCCGATAATAAAGAATGGCTTTATTAAACCAGAAACACCTCTAACTAATGTTTTTCAATTAGTTAGAGGTGTGCTGTTTTACTTATCTAACTTACCAAACTCTCGTTCGTGAGTTGCTTGGACAGGACGAGCATTATTGGCTGGCATCGCCTTTTTTAGTGCGTCTAATTGTGCAGCCGACACTTCAATCGCTTCTTTACGAACAAACCAATTAACGCCTTCCGTACATGGTGGTGTGGTTAACGAACCTTCATAAATATAATAAGCATCATGATCTGAAAATATAGCATTTGGACATACCTCCTGGTTAACTATGACTTTTTCTCCAGCTTTTTCGGGAATAAAGGAAATAATATGTTTGATTAGCTCATTCTCTGCGCCTAGTTTCATAAATACACCAACAACTGAGATCTGACCATCTGCTGATACATGTACAAAATGTGCCTCGCCATCATAATGAACACCATCCATAGTATGTTCGCTAGGACTATGAAAATGAAATTGTTTAAGTTCAAAATCGACGCCGTTCACGTTAAGAAGGTTTTTGTCGCCTTCGGAAAAATTAACTTGTACAGAATGTCCATTATTGATAAACTCCATTCCTTTAACGCAATGATAGTTACGCTTAATTTGCACGTCCGAATTTAAAGCTAAAGCAGAGGATAAATCAATGGGTGATTGACGCTGGCCATTACAAGGTGCATACGCTGGACATAAGTTGGCCCACTTATCTGGCCCTTCTTCGCCATTATAGGCCCAATGTGCATTTTCATGCTGCGCGCTTGAGTCAGCATGAGCTTCATGATTGGCATTGTTTTGTTGGTTGTGGTTTGCACAGGCACTCATAGCCAAAGCTACGACCACTGAAATAAAAACTAATTTCATGATGTTTTAATGTTTTTGATTAATGATTTTAAACTGAACAAGGGTGGTGTCTCCACGTTGTTGAGGCCGCGAATGTACATATTAGATGACGTAAATTCGGCTCTTGAAACCTGTTTAAAAACACATCTGTAACCTGTATTGCACGTAAAAAAACACCTAATTGGGATAAATAAAAATGAATCAGGTGAGATAAAAACTACTATAAAGTCAGGAAATTAATATGAAGCCTAATTGATACGAACTTTCAAACCACCCCATAATAAACGTACCTTCAGTTTTTATTGGTCTCGAAGTCTGACAGAGGACGAATGAACGAATCATTAAACTTGCCCATCTGAAGTAGTCTCTCACGTTCTCTAAGACAGTTTTCTTTTCCTTTATAGGCCCCATATACATAACGAGTATAGCCATCAGATCCTTTATACGTTCGCAACTCTTTAGCATCTAAGCCCTTTAAATATAAAAAGGCAAACACCGGTTTGTGCTTAAGAGCTAATACTTGAATGGTATAATATGGCTCGTCATTAACAACCGCCTTAATCTCTTCAATAATTTCATCTTCAATAAGTTGGTTCTCTTGTTCAAAATCGGTTTTTCCAAACAAAGGCACCATGGGCGGTTCCATTTTTATGTCCTCAAAGGATAATATCTTTTGTTCTGCCGTATAAGCCATTTCTTTTTTAACCTCAATATATTTAGGTTTTTCTTCGTACTTAAGTCCCTTTTCCACTATGTCATATTCCTCATCTGTAGCTAAAAACATCAGGTAGGTACCATCCTTTTTGTCAGGTATGTAATCACCCACCAACGCATTATCCTTGCGACGCGTCACCATGATACGGACCGAACCATCCACCAAAGCACTTTTATTTTCAACCACACCTTCAATAACGGCTAATTCGCCTTTAAATTCGGAATCAAACTCTACGCGATAGATGTCAGAACCTCCATAATTATCATTAAACCGTGCAGAGGCATAATAGGCAACATTTTGATTAATAGTAGGTAAAAAGAAAAAATCATCATCTGGTGTATTAATAGGATATCCTAAATTCACGGGTTCATTCCACGTGCTGTCAGGATTCATCTGTGTGTAAAACACATCCATACGCCCCATGCTATTATGACCTTCAGAGGCAAAAAACAACGTATTTCCATTGGGATGAATCATGGCTGTTTCTTCATCATACCGTGTATTTACCTTTTCACCTAGGTTGCGGGCTTTGCCCCATTGACCTGCTGCGTTACGTTTAATCATATAAATATCCATGCCGCCATAGCCTCCCATCCGATCACTAGTAAAAAACAAGGTGCTTTTATCTGCAGTTAATGATGCACTCGTTTCATTATATGGACCATTGATAGGACGGGGTAATTTAATTGGTGTGCCCCAAATATTATCCACTAGAGAACTCATGTAAATACTTTGCTGATCTTCGTCATTACGATAAATAAAAAGTTCTTTTCCATCAGGGGAAATACTCAGACCAGACTCATGCTCATACCCTTTAAAAAATGTTTTTGAAGGCACAGCTGGCTCCCAATTTCCATCTTTTTTATTAGAAACATAAACTTTTTCTGGGTATTGACCGTCATCAAGCATATAGAGTTTTTTAGCTTTACGACGAGAGGTAAAATAGAGTTTATCTTCAAACACAGAAACAAGTGGACTATGATCA
>QKIO01000384.1 GCA_003251015.1 Bacteroidales bacterium | reverse complement strand
ATATAATTTAATGTTTGGCCAGTGGTTGATATGTAATGGGAGGGTACGAAATAGGGTGTTTAAACGGTATGAACTAAGTAGTTGTGAAACAGCGTATACTAGTAAAGCTCCCAAAAGGTACAACGGGTTTACTTGCATCATCACGCCACCCACCTGCGACAAATCTAATTTTGACAGAATGTAATAGATGGCTCCTACCGAAAATAGAACCTTAAGGATGGTAATGAGGTGTTTTTTGTAGTTTTTAAACATTGTTTGCTGCCAAGTAAATTTTAACCTAAGGCAAAAATATAGTTAAATTATTATTTATGGTCCTTATATGTCTTTTTATTTAGTCTTGATGCTTTTTAGATAATAAAGTGACGAGTTAAAAAAAAGTGACGAGTTTGGGAGTGTCAAGTGACGAGTTCGGAGAGACAAGTTATAACGTGAATTTGTAACAAAATAACTTGTAACTCCATTTTAACTCTCTCACTCGTAACTCTCTCACTTGTAACTCCTTTTTAACTTCTACAAAAGAACCATCGGTTCGATCCATATTGTAGGGATGGACTTTAGTCCATCCATCATCTATGGTACCCGGCATTAAAGAGCCATCGGCTCGGTGCATGTATTTCTGTTTTGCCAATCAGAGGCACTGGTTTTTAAATGTGGCATTCCTACGGAATTCAGCAACGTAGAGGTTCTTTTGCCCTGGATTAAAATCCAGGGTTACAAAAGTGGTCGTTCCTACGGAACTATAATAAAATCAAACATAGCCACGAGCCTACCCTTCATAATTAAGCTAAGAACCATGGGTTCTATTTATTTTGTGGAAGACGCTTGACTGAATGGGTTTTGTTCACTCAAGAGGAACTAATCATAAATATCTTTCCTGTGCCCCACAGCAATCACATCAATGATAAGAATATGATCGTAAATATCATAGATAATACGGTAATTGCCTTTTCGAATGCGATAACCATCACGGCCTTTAAGTTTTTTGCAGCCTTGTGGACGAGGAATATGAGAGAGGTTCTGAATAGCTTCAATAATAGGATCAGCCATACTATCAGTTAATTTGTCAAGCTGTTTTTGAGCCGTTTTGGTAATGGTTATAGAGTAATCAGGCATTTTTAGCTTTGCGGTTTTTAAGATAAATTTCAAAAGGCATGGATTCTTCATTTTTTGCTTTCACTTTATCGTAAAGCTTGATATCTTCAAGCTCATCAACTTGTTCAATCATTTTATTGTACTCCCCAATGGGCAGTATAATAGCGACTTTATGCCCTTGATTATCTTCTATATATTGTTGTCTTAAAGCTCCCATAATTTTAGTTTTTAGTCCCGTAAGTTTGGCTTATTTTAAAAGTCCTAAGAATAGATATCTAAAATATCAATACTAATTTCCTTTGTTGTACAGTCAATTTTTTTAATCTATTTTAATCGTTCTGGCGTTTGGCTGCCAGTAATATGGTCTCTGATTTCATGAGTGTCCAAAGGTTTGTCTGTGAAATTGTTTTCCTGTCGTATATCAACCTATTCTTAAAAAAGTCATAAATGTATCAGACTCATAAGTTTTGATCTAAATAGTAAACAAAAATAAGGTATAAATAAATTAAATACAACTTGTATTAATAATTAGAAATAGTGTATAAACTGTACGAAAAGCCAGAATGCAAAAATTCATCTTAGGTACCAAGAACCATCGGTTCGATCCATATTGTAGGGATGGACTTTAGTCCATCCAGCTATACAGCCCCTCATTAAAGAGCCATCGGCTCGGTGCATGTATTTTCTGATTTGTCAATCAGAGGCACAGGTTTCTAAATGTGGCATTCCTACGGAATTCAGCAACGGAGAGGTTCTTTTGCTCTGGATTAAAATCCAGGGTTACAAAATTGGTCGTTCCTACGGAACTAAATACGTTTGGCGTAGTCTATTTTACTTTAGGCACTTGTAACTCTAAAAAGTGACGAGTTGGGAAGTTTAAAGTGACGAGTTCGGAGTTCGGGGAGACAAGTTATAACGTATTAACTTTAGACACTTGTAACTCTATAACTTGTAACTCCATTACAACTTTAGGCACTTGTAACTCTAAAAAGTGACGAGTTGGGAAGTTTAAAGTGACGAGTTCGGAGTTCGGGGAGACAAGTTATAACGTATTAACTTTAGACACTTGTAACTCTATAACTTGCAACTCCTTTTTAACTTTAGGCACTTGTAACTCTAAAAAGTGACGAGTTTGGGAGTGTCAAGTGACAAGTTCGGAGTTCGGGGAGACAAATTATAACGTATTAACTTTAGACACTTGTAACTAAATAACTTGTAACTAAATAACTTGTAACTAAATAACTTGTAACTCCTTTACAACTTTAGTCACTTGTAACTCCTTTTTAACTCTATTACTCGTAACTCCCTAAATAATCACCTCCTCTTGGCTTGAAACGTCTTCTACTTTTTCTTTGATGTCGCTGAAGTTTAGGTAAGGAAATACAAAAGGGGCGATGGATACCAACGGTTTGTAGAAGAGTGAGCTATCTTTTTGTTCTTGGGTGATGAGGTGCGCTTTGCGGTCGAAACTCTCAAACACGGCAAGTAACACACTAATGATAAACGCGTATTTTAACAAACTAAATAGTGCACCAAAGAGGCGATTCAGAAAACTAAACGTAAGGGCACTTACCATTTGATCAATGGTTTTGGCCAGTAGGTAAATGCCAATCACAATCAACACAAAAGTAAGTACAAAGGCAATAAGACCAATGTATTGTGTGTT
>QKIO01000302.1 GCA_003251015.1 Bacteroidales bacterium | reverse complement strand
GCCGGCTGCAATCTTATCGTAACTACCCATTCCACCTCTTAACATGCGTCGTGCATCATGCACTTCTTGGGTACCATCCATGGTAATTTGCACTTCGCGAATCTTGGCTGTTTTAAGCACATCGATGTAATCAAGTAAGGTATAACCATTGGTAACCACAGCCACTTCAAGGTTTCTGTCGTTAGACTTATCTAGGATGTATTGGATGGCTTTCTTTTTCGAAGGTGTGTTTAGCAAAGGCTCACCACCAAAAAGTGTGATGTATTTTTTACGGCCTATAAACTGCCTATCGACGTAGGTAAAGAAGGCATCAATCACCTGATTGGCAACTTCATCATTGGGATTGGTATATTCATCCTGAAAACAATACGAACAGGCGAAGTTACAAGTGTACCAAGGCGTGAAAAATAGTTGCACCTCGTCATCGGCTCTTTCGTCAATAAAATCGAGGTACTTTTGCTTGAACAGCTTTTCTTCCTCTTCAGGATTGACCAAATACCCTTTCTCACTATACAACTCACGGTTTATAGGAGCTCCTGCTTTGAAGTTTTTTGCTTCTTCGGGTGTTAGTATATCTGCAGAACTCGACAGTACATTAACTAAAAAGTAATTGTCTGAGTTTTTTATTTTTGAAAAGAGGTTGTGTTTTGAAAATTGCATCGTGCTATTTTTTTTAAGGCTCTAAATCATTATTGTCCTAAATGTTTACTTTATATGAGGCGTTGCCTCAAACTCCACTTCATTTTTTGTCTTAACACAAAAAACGGAAGCAAAAAAAGTCAATCCGGAATAACGTAAAGAAACAACCATCTTTACAAATCTTCCGCACTATAGTTTAACTGTAAGCAAGTTACAGAAGTTCACTCAAAACGCTTAGGACGCTATTGGCTAAAGATTAAAGATTATTTGATGAATAGGTTGAAGTTCATCATCCCATTCCGACTTTCGCCAATCGTGTTTTAAAAACAGAGGATGCTAACTGTTACATCAAGCACCCTCTGCAGTTCTCCTTAATCGTGACAGCCCATTACATTTTTAGATGTTTTGGCGCAGCATTGTGCTACTTTAACGTCACCCTTCTTCTCTTTTTTAATCAAAGTTTCCATATTATATATATTAAATTAAGGAAATTACAACTGTCTAATGTGTGCGATTATCCACAGCATTTTTTCTTGCCCGCAATGGTAAAGCTGGCCACTTCAATTTTGCCTTTGGGATAGGGTTGACTCTCTTCCAATATCTCAATTCCTGTAAACCCTGCTTGTGCCAGTGTTTGGAGGTATTCGTCTTTGGTGCTCGAACCAGCCCAACATTCCGATACCGCCACTGGGTCGTTACGGTATTCGTCGGGCACTTGACCAATAGAATAGATGTCGCTTACCACAAAGCGTCCTCCTTTTTTGAGGATGCGCGCTATCTCGCTCCATGCCTGTAATTTATTATGAGCATGATTGATGGTACAATTTGAAATCACCAAGTCTACTTGTTCAGATGTGATTTGGATGTCTTCTAATTCTGATTTCACAAAACGCACATTTTTAACACCTAGCTTCTCAGCGTTTTTGCTTGCTTTGGCCAACATACCATCCGAAACATCTACACCATACACAAACCCAATTTCACCTACACTCTCAGCTAAACGAAGTACGTCGGTTCCCCGTCCGCTACCTATGTCTGCACAGGTCTCACCTGGTAAGGCCTTTGAATAGTTAATGGCTCCTCCGCACGACAGGCAGCAGGAATCTTCGGCCAATTTCGAATATCTAACTTCTATTTGATTGGTATTCATTGAGTCACTTGTCTAAGATGATTATAATTTATGCATTATATTTTGAATTTCCTTCTCCAAGAAGCTTTTGCTTTTTAGACCAGTAAAACGATTCACCTCTTTTCCATCCACAAAAATGATGGATGTAGGAATGGAGCGTACCTTGTATTGTTGAGCTAAATCTTGAAAATCCTCCACATTAACTTTAGCCACAGCGAAACCACTATTTTCTATTTCAGATAACTCATTAAATACCGCCCAGAAATCAACCAATATTACGCCGGATTTTAACTGGTGGGTGAAGTTTTTGGAAGTCAAAGTAAGGATCTGCTCACTGTCTGCCACCAAGGGCATGTTTCGCATTTGGTACACTCTATAAGCCATGTAGCTAACCAGTAACACTAAAATGCCTAAGCTTATGTATAAAGTCATATTTTTGTTTTTAAAGGGTTTGGCCATCTTGTAAAAGGGTAACGGTTTGATGTTTTAATTTGCGGTCTTTTACCACCAGAGGCGTAACGGGCGCTTTTGATTTAGCATTGAAAATCATGTCGTGCCCAATACATAGTCCCATCATTACATTAAGTTCGGTTTTTTTATCAGCCAGATAGAGCGCCTGTCCTGCAGGATTGCAGCTCAGTCCTTTATATCCTTCTATAAGACTATTAAATGGCACCTTGCCATATTTGCAATGCACTTTCTCTACTTGCAACCCTTCGGCTTGAAGGATGGTTTCTAGCTGAGTCGCTTCCTTGGCCACCGAAGTACAATACGCGATGCCAATGGTTTTTATCTTCGCCATTTTCGAATAGGCTATCAGCTCTTGAATGCGGTCTACCTTAGGGTTTAACGAGTCTTCAGTGACTTTCAAAATCGCCTTGTCTTCGTTGGTATATAATGAGGTAAAATCTTTCTCTTCCATGATTATAAAATTAAAAGTTACATGCCTGGAATACGTGGAAAACGTTTCAGTTTTGTATTCTTATAATAGAATCCCCAAGCTTTCTTCAACCAGTGCCCTACGATGGGCAACATCAACATACTTTCTTTTTTGGTGGTTCTAGTGATTAATGCCGCTCCATCGCCCGAATCCATCATACACATAATGTTCACTTTATCAACGTAACTTCTCGTTTTTGTTGAACCTAATATTTGTTGATGGGCGTTATAAACAGCCACATCTGCCATTACTTCTGCTGTATGTCCTTGTTTGGCTGCCCATGAGGGACCTAATAATTCAGCCGTATCGCCAATGGCGTAAATGTCGCTGAAGCCATCTACCTGACAAGTGGGTAAGGTGTGCACAAAACCAGCCTCGCTCAAAGGCAACCCTGAGTTGGTTAAGGCCGCATGACCTGCTCCACCAGCAATGAAAATTATCAAATCGCTTTGAAGTGTTTTACCACCCTCAAAAAGGACTTCGTTTTTATTAAAACCAATTATTTTAGTGCCTACGTGCGGATTTATCTGATAACGTTTAAAAAACTTTGTTAAATTATTTACTGCATGATCACCCATCTTTTTGCCCGGTTCGGCCATAGGCGCTACAAAGTTAAGCTCAAACTTATTGAGTAGTTTCTTCCTTTTAAGGTAAGTGCTAATATTAAAGAGTAATTCAAAAGCTGGCCCTCCTCTCACGGCAGAGCCTTTTGCATCTTTAGGATTACCGCCAAAGCCAATGGCTATTTTACCCCGTCCTGCCTCAACCAATTTTTCTAATTCATTGGCAATATCAAGCGACTGTGCTGGCGCCCCGCAAATGGTATGGGTATTTTCGGCACCTTTCATTTGCACTTTCTGCATGCCAAGAGCAATAAATAGGTAATCGTATATCTGCTCACCGTTGGATAATTTCACCACTCGATTAATGGCATCCACTTGCTCCACCTTATCAATAATCAGATTAAAACCATGTACCTTCTGCAATTGAGCTAAGTCAATTTTACTGTCATCGAAACTAATACCTTTTATCGGAATCCAAATAGAGATGGGATAGACAAACAAATAATCTCTGTCAGAGACTAAAGTAACCTCATATCCTTTTGCTCTTAATTTGATGGCAGCTTCAATTCCTGCAATACCACCTCCTAATATCAAAAACTTTTTCATGCTGTGGGGTTATTAGTGATTTCGTTAATTATTCT
>QKIO01000259.1 GCA_003251015.1 Bacteroidales bacterium | reverse complement strand
GTGTGTAACCAATTGTTTACAAGGGTCTCCTTTGTGGTTTTTTCGTTTTTCCAATACCCTTTCATCACGTTTTCACCTTGAATCACTATCTCACCTTTTTCACCAATAGGTAATGGTTTTCCATCTGAATCACAGATGTTAACTTTTAAGTTGTTAACTATCTGACCTGATGATCCTAATTTGTGAATGCGTGGAGTGTTGGCTGATATGATTGGAGCCGCTTCTGTGAGGCCATAACCTTGATACATTGGGATGCCTATAGCATAAAAGAAGCGCTGAAGGTCGATGTCAAGTAAGGCGCCACCTCCGATAAAAAACTTTAAATTACCACCAAATTTTAGTTTTATCTTATTAAAGATTATGGCGTTGAAAATCGCATAAAGTGGTTTAGCCATTATTCGTAATCCTCTTCCTTTATTGTCACCGTCCCCATTGTAAAAATAGGCCACCCGTAGACCTATTTTGAATAGAGTTTTTGCCATCAACCCTTTGGCTGCTATGCCATTAACAATGCCTTTTTTAAAGTTTTTGGCCATGGCAGGCACACTCATAAGGATGTCAGGCTGTATTTCTTGTATGTTATTTGTGAAGTTTTTAAGTGTCTCTATTTGGTTTTTACCCGCTTGAACGGATGCTATGGAAGCACCTTTATGCATAAATGAGTAAAGTGCAGCCGTATGAGCAAAGGCATGATCCCAAGGTAATACCACCAGGGTGCGATAGTGTTGTGGGATGTTTATAAAACTAAAAGCTTGCTCTACGTTTGCAGTGTAGTTGCGATGAGTTAAAATAATACCTTTTGGATCTGAAGTAGTACCTGAGGTGTATGAAATATTAGCATGGGTGTCAGGGGTCACTAAACTAATGCGTTGCGTTAAGAGATCCGAATATTCGTTATTGAGTTGTGTGCTATTTTCAATAAGTGAGGCAAGCGTTATTTCTTTATCTTGTAAATCGCTGATACTATCAATGACGATAATTTTAGATACCAGCGGAAGTTCTTGTTTAACAATTCTAATTTTGGCTAGTTGCACCACCGAACAAATTATGATTTTAGCTTCGGAATGGTTGATGCGAAACACTAAATCAGCATCGGCATCTAATTTTGTGGATAGTGGCACATTGATGGCAGCACAATGTAAGATGGCTAACTCGCTTACTAACCAATGTTTTCGCCCTTCCGACAATAAGGCAACTCGTTCGCCTTGTTCAACACCTAAAGAGAGGAGTCCTTTGGCTAAGAGATAAACTTCTGATTTTATAGTGTTATAGGAATAGGAGGAATAGGTGGCTTTTGTTTTTTCCCATATCAAAGTATTGTTGCCATACTGAGCAACACTATCATTAAAAAAATCTATAAGGCTTTTCATGAATTCTTAATTGTATATACACTATCCAGTATAAAAAGAAAGAGCGGTAGTTGTTTACCACTAGCTTGTTCCATTTTAATGTGTTTGAGTTGATGTATGTTTGAGTGATGAATCGTTTTTAGTTGTGTTTAATGAAATGATTTAGTCTGCAATATAATTATGGTTTTAGTTAATTTAATAAATTTAGCAGTGGTATTTTATATTAAATATCTCCTGCAAAGGCTAAATGATTTAACTTTTAAGCTTTACGCTTTAGGTCTTCACGACCTATGAATTAGATTATTTTCATTTTTTATTATCATTGTACGCATCTTAATGCTCCCCTTTGCGCTTTTTATTTTAAATTTGCAGCGCAAAGAATTCATCAATCAAAAATTAATTTTCATGGTCCTGTTTTTTGAGGGAAACTCTAATCAAGTACTGGCTGTTAATGTAGAAACAGCGTTACAACCAGCTGATGTCAAGAAGTTAGAATGGTTATTTAGTGGAGCAAAGCTTTCCAATAAAAGTAGTTTGGAAGGCTTTTTTGTTGGGCCACGTAAAGAAATGGTTACTCCATGGAGTACCAATGCCGTAGAGATAACCCAAAATATGGGCATTTCAACAATTATTCGCATTGAAGAGTTTTTCAAGGTAGATGGTGAAAAGTCAACGTTTGATCCTATGTTGCAAGTGTTGTACAAAGGATTAGATAACGAGATTTTTACTATTAATAAAGTGCCTGAGGCTATTGTGTTTATTGATGATGTCGCCACTTATAATCAGAAAGAAGGATTGGCTTTAAGTCAAGATGAAATTGATTATTTAGATGGGTTAGCTAAAAAGTTAGGACGTAAACTTACCGATAGTGAGGTTTTTGGATTTTCTCAGGTTAATTCAGAACATTGTCGTCATAAAATATTTAATGGTGTTTTTATTATTGATGGGGAAGAGAAAGAAAGTTCGCTCTTTCAGTTGATTAAAAGAACATCAAAAGAAAGTCCACAACGTCTAGTATCTGCCTATAAGGATAATGTGGCTTTTGTTGAAGGGCCTAAGGCCATGCAGTTTGCGCCTTTGACTCACGACAAACCAGATTATTTTGAGACTAAAGATATTGAGACTGTATTGTCTTTAAAAGCAGAAACACATAACTTCCCAACCACCGTTGAGCCATTTAATGGTGCAGCAACAGGTGCTGGTGGTGAAATACGCGATCGTTTAGCTGGTGGCCGCGGTTCATTGCCTTTAGCAGGAACGGCCGTTTACATGACTTCCTATTCGCGTTCTGAAGCGGGTAGGAGTTGGGAAGAGGCTATTCCCGAGCGTCCATGGTTATACCAAACGCCAGAGCAAATATTGATTAAAGCCTCTAATGGTGCCAGTGATTTTGGTAATAAATTTGGTCAGCCGTTGATTTGTGGATCGGTTTTAACCTTTGAGCATTTTGAGAGCCATAAGAAATTTGCCTTTGATAAAGTTATTATGTTGGCGGGTGGAATAGGCTTTGGACGCGCAGAGCATGCCTTAAAAAATGAGCCGGAGAAAGGTGATCAGGTTGTAATTATTGGTGGTGATAATTACCGCATAGGCATGGGCGGTGGTGCTGTATCATCGGTAGCAACTGGTGAGTTTAATAACGCCATTGAGTTAAATGCAGTTCAGCGCTCAAATCCAGAGATGCAAAAACGCGCTATGAATGCCATTCGTGCCTTATGTGAATCGGATAGTAATCCTATTGTCTCAATTCATGATCATGGCGCTGGTGGTCACTTAAATTGTTTGTCTGAGTTGGTTGAATCTACCGGAGGAACCATTCATTTAGATAAATTACCTGTGGGAGACCCAACTTTATCGGCTAAAGAGATTGCGGGTAATGAGTCGCAGGAGCGTATGGGAATGGTATTGAAGCCTAAAGATATTGAGAACTTAAAGAATATTTCAGCTCGTGAACGTGCTCCTTTTTATGTGGTGGGTGAAACGACTGGTGATATGCAGTTTAAGTTTGAGGATAATAAAGGTAATGCACCAATAAATTGGCAGTTATCTGATATGTTTGGTAATCCTCCAAAAACCATCATGAAAGATGAAACGGCAGATATTCAGTTTTCTGCCATTGAATATACTCAATCTGAATTAGAGACTTATCTAGCAAAAGTGTTACAGTTAGAGGCTGTAGCTTGTAAAGATTGGTTGACTAACAAAGTAGATAGATCGGTAACTGGTAAGGTGGCTAAGCAGCAGTGTGCTGGTGAGTTACAATTACCATTGAATAATTTAGGTGCATGTGCAATTGACTATACTGGTAATAAAGGTATTGCTACTTCGTTGGGTCATGCGCCAGCTATTGGGTTGGTTGATCCAGCTGCAGGAGCCGTAGTGTCTATTGCAGAAGCTCTAACCAATATTGTGTGGGCACCTTTAACACATGGATTAGAAGGCGTATCGTTAAGTGCAAACTGGATGTGGCCTTGTAAAAACCCTGGCGAAGACAGTCGTTTGTATCGTGCAGTAGAGGCAACAAGTGATTTTGCTTGTGATTTGGGTATTAATATCCCAACAGGAAAAGATTCACTTTCGATGACTCAAAAGTATAAGGATGGTGAGAAGGTTTATAGTCCTGGTACCGTAATTATCACTGGTGCAGGCGAAGTGAGTGATGTGCGTAAAATTGTTGAGCCTGTATTAGTGAAAAATGAGAAGACTCATCTTTTATATATTGATTTGTCTTTTGATGAATTAAAACTTGGTGGAAGTAGTTTTGCTCAAGTACTCAATAAGCTTGGTGATGAAGTGCCAACAGTAACAGATGCGCTTTATTTTAAAGATGGTTTCAATGCGATTCAATCCTTAATAAATAAAGGTTTTGTATTGGCAGGGCATGATATTTCAGCAGGTGGTATGGTTACTGCTTTGTTAGAAATGTGTTTTGCGAATACAAGCTATGGTTTAAATATTGACCTGTCTTTGTTGGTGGAAACAGATTTAATAAAAGTATTATTTAGTGAGAATCCGGGCGTCTTAATTCAAGTTGAAGACCTTAAAGCGGTAGATGCTATTTTAGCTGATAGTGGAATTCAATATGTTGAATTAGGAGCGCCTACTAAGGAGCGTCGTTTGAGTATTGTTACAAAGGGTCAAACAATTGTTTTAGATATTGATAAATACCGTGATATATGGTATAAAACATCTTACCTATTAGATCGTAAACAAAGTGGTGAAAAAGCGGCTTTGGCTCGTTTTGAAAATTACAAAAAACAGGATTTAACGTATCATTTTCCTGCTGCATTTAATGGTAAGTTAGCACAGCATAATCTACAACTCAACAGAAAAGACCGCAGTGGTTTAAAGGCTGCCATCATCCGTGAGAAGGGTGTGAATGGCGATCGTGAAATGGCTTACAGCATGTACTTAGCTGGTTTTGATGTGAAAGATGTGCACATGACTGATTTGATTAGTGGTCGCGAAACACTAGAAGACATAAACTTCATTGTTTTTGTGGGCGGTTTCTCAAATAGTGATGTGTTAGGTTCTGCTAAAGGATGGGCTGGTGCTTTCCTTTACAATGAAAAAGCGAAAAAGGCATTGGATACTTTCTATAGCCGTCCAGATACTTTAAGTTTAGGGGTTTGTAATGGTTGTCAATTGATGGTTGAGTTAGGATTGGTTTATCCTGAGCATGACCAAAAACCAAAGATGTTACACAACGAATCTTATAAGTTCGAATCAATCTTCTTAAATATGGAGATTACGAAAAATGAGTCGGTGATGTTAAAATCATTAGAAGGGGCTAAGTTGGGTGTTTGGGTTGCTCATGGTGAAGGTAAATTCAGCATGCCTAAAAACGAAAACGAATACCATATTGCAGGTAAGTATGCTCAAAGCGGTTATCCTGGAAATCCAAATGGAAGTGATTTTAATACGGCTGCTATTTGTTCTAAAGATGGTCGTCATTTGGCGATGATGCCTCACTTAGAGAGAGCTGTGTTCCCATGGCAGTGGGCATATTATCCAAAAGATAGAAAAAATGATGAAGTAACTCCTTGGGTAGAAGCGTTTGTGAATGCTCGCAAATGGGTTGCAGAAAAGACAAAATAAGAAAATAAAAAAGGGGCGATAAGCCCCTTTTTTAGTTAAAATCCTTAACGAGAAAAAATTCTCATTTGGTTTATTATGCTGATAAAATCTCAATTAAATTAAGCAATGCAGGGTTTAATTTCTTTTTGTTTTTTAAAGCCTGATTAAAAGGAACGTGTACTACTTCACGATTCACTACGCCCACCATAATACTTTTCTGATCGTCGATAAGAGCTTCCACTGCTGCAACGCCTAAACGGCTAGCCAGTACCCTGTCGAAGGCAGATGGAGAACCACCACGTTGAAGGTGTCCTAAAATAGAAACACGTACATCATATTCAGGATGTTCATCGGCTACTTTCTTCGCTATATTAATAGCACCACCTACGTCTTCGCCTTCAGAAACAATGACAATGCTACTTGTCTTTTTCTTCTTAAACCCATTTTTAAGGAAGACTTCTAATTTTTGATGGTCTGTTTTTACTTCAGGTACCATTACTGCTTCGGCTCCAGATGCAATAGCACTGCGTAAAGCCAAAAATCCTGCGTCACGCCCCATTACCTCTATGAAGAATAAACGGCTGTGTGCGGTAGCTGTATCTCTAATTTTGTCAACCGCTTCAATAACGGTATTGGAAGCCGTGTCGTAACCAATGGTATAATCAGTGCCAAATAGGTCATTGTCAATGGTTCCTGGAATACCTACAATTGGCATATTGAATTCTTGTCCAAAAATTCGAGCACCAGTAAAAGTACCATCTCCACCAATAACGACCATGGCGTCTACTTTATTTTTCACCAAGTTGTCGTGAGCCAATTTTCGGCCTTCTGGCGTTCTAAATTGAGGACTTCTAGCTGATTTTAAAATAGTGCCACCTAGGTGAATAATACCACTTACAGTACTGGAATTCATTTTCATAAACTCATTGTTTATCAAACCCTGATAGCCCTGCATGCTGCCTACTATTTCTAATTTATGATAGATGGCTGTTCTTACAACCGCTCTAACAGCAGCATTCATACCAGGTGAATCTCCTCCTGAGGTGAGTACACAAATTTTGTTTATTCTAGACATATTATATGGAATTAATATCGTTTTATGAATCTGTTTTTTATTGTTGTTTGGAAATAAAACGATTGTTGTTAAGAATCGTTAGGCACAGCGATATTCATGGTTTAAGAAATGGATAGTTTTAAAATATTATCAATAAATTTACCCCCCTTTAAGCCGAAATTTAGCTTTCTTTTTCAAACCAGCCACAAATATAAGTACATCCCTGTGAGTTGCCAAAGAAGTGAAGTGGTTATTTGTATTATTCTTTAGTTAAAGAGTGTGAAACTAAAGGCAATAATTGAGATTTTAGTGGCGCGTGAATTAGTGATTTTATTACACAACTAAAACCATCTCTTCAAGAACTTGTTACTAGGACAATTAATCATCATCAAAACAACATCAAATAAACATGGAATTAAGCTGTTTTCACTGTGGAAGTCAATCGTTATCATGGGTTTATCACGACGATAAGTCTTTTTGTTGTGAAGGATGTGTTATGGTTTATGACATACTGAAAGCCAATGAGATGGGGGCTTATTATGATATTGCTAAGACTCCAGGTAATCGCAGTAAAATAGATTCTTCGCAGTACTTTGACTACCTAGAGCAGGATGAGATTAAGAAATCAGTTTTAGATTTTTATGACGGTCAAATTGCTCGGGTGAAACTTTATATTCCATCAATACATTGTAGTTCGTGTATATGGCTTATAGAGAATCTTCACATGTTAAATGATGGGGTGCTTCAAGCTTCGGTTAATTTCACCAAACGGGATGTAAGCATCACATTTGATGAGACTAAGATTAAACTAAGTGAATTGATGGAACTTTTGGTAAGCATTAATTACCAACCACACATCAAAAAAGAAGAGAAGGAGAAAAGTACTAAAAAGAATAAAGGTCTTCTAACGCGCCTCGGTCTTGCTGGTTTTGCCTTTGGTAATGTGATGTTGTTGAGTTTTCCAGATTACCTCTCGGCAGATGTAATTCTAAATCAAGAGTTGATCGATTCGTTTAAATGGCTTTCGTTGGCCTTGAGTATTCCAGTAATGCTCTATTCGGCAGATTCATACTTTATTACAGCATGGAAAAATTTGAAACGCAAACTTATATCCATCGACTTACCCATTGCCGTTGGTATTCTGGCTATTTTCTTGCGTAGTCTTTACGAGATTATAAGTAGTACCGGCATTGGTTATTTAGATTCGCTGACTGGTTTGGTTTTTTTTATGTTGATAGGTAAGTGGTTTCAAACCAAGACCTATGATGCGTTGAGTTTTGAAAACGATTACACAGCCTACTTTCCATTAGGTATTACACGAATTGTAGACAATAAGGAAGAGATTATACCCATTAACCAATTAAAAAAAGGTGATAAAATATCGGTGCGCAATGGCGAAATTATTCCAGCCGACGCAAGGCTTATTTCGTTATCAGCTGTCGTGGATTATAGTTTTATAACGGGAGAGTCGGTGCCAGTGAATAAGGTAAAGGATGAGTTTATTTATGCGGGGGGTCGAGTTGTTGGTAATGCCCTATTATTGGAGGTTGAGAAGGAAGTTGAGACTGGGTATTTAGCCGATTTATGGAAGGATAAGAAGTCGAAGCAGGGTTCTGAATCAGCTATTACATCAACTTTAGATGTGGTGAGTAAGTATTTTACCTTGGTTATATTAGTTATCAGTGTGCTTACTTTTTTATTTTGGTTGTGGCTAGATGCTTCTGTGGCCATTTTGGCATTTACTTCGGTGTTGATTATAGCATGTCCTTGTGCCTTAGCCTTGTCTGTGCCCTTTGCTTTTGGGCATGCAGGGCGTATTATGGGTGTTAATCGGTTTTATTTAAAACAATCCTCAGTCATTGAATTTCTCTCTAAAATATCGGAAGTTGTTTTTGATAAAACAGGTACCCTAACAGATCCTAATGCTTTTAATGTTGATTACGAAGGTTCAAATTTAGACCATTATACCTTATCACTCATCAAATCATTGGTTCATCAATCCAGGCATCCTCTAAGTCGTGCGTTGTATGCACATCTAAAAGGAGTTGACGAA